>CAURWS010000008.1:0-19157 GCA_963528485.1 uncultured Pseudomonas sp.
GCATTGCAATTTGCATGATGCGTTGCGCAAGGCTGTCAGAACTCCGGCGGACTACAGGCTTAAAAGACAATGACGACATGACAAAACAACAGCTTGCCGTTAACATGCACGCCGTCTCGCTCATGCCATCCAGAGCGCTGACGTTCACACGCTACGGCCGCTGAGTCCTCTTAGTTCAACGGATAGAACGAGCCCCTCCTAAGGGCTAGTTGCAGGTTCGATTCCTGCAGGGGACACATCCTTTCGGTTTTACTCCGCTTCCCGCGATGCCCCCTTGGGCTGCCTGTGTCGGCGACAGCGTTCCGAGCAGTATTTCACCTCATCCCAGCAACGCTCCCACTTCTTGCGCCACGAAAACGGCAAACCGCAGACTGCGCAGGTTTTCTCGGGCAACTCACTCTTCTTCATCGTCACTCTCCCGGTGTTCCGTGACACCCTAAACGAAAAAGCCACGGGGTTTGCGCCCCGTGGCTTTTCTTTACGGCTTGAACGAGAGCGCGCTGTTACAGCGCCATGTCGTTGGCAGGCTTGCTTTCAGCCGGCTTGCTCGGAGCCGCTGGAGCGGCGCCAGTGCCGACCGACAGGTCGAGTACCGGTGGCTTGTCCAGTTGCAGGACTTCAGCCGTGTAGTTCCACTCCTGCTGTACGGCGGCAGGCGAGTCGTTCAGCTTGGTACCGTAGCTTGGGACGATCTGACGGATCTTGGCTTGCCACTCAGGCGTCGCAACCTTGTCCTTGAAGACCTTCTCCAGCACGTTCAGCATGATCGGTGCAGCGGTCGAGGCGCCTGGCGATGCACCCAGCAGAGCGGCGATGCTGCCGTCCTGGGAGGACACCACTTCAGTACCCAGCTTCAGCACGCCGCCTTTTTCAGCATCGCGCTTGATGATCTGCACGCGCTGACCGGCCTGCCACAGACGCCAGTCTTCTTTCTTGGCGTGCGGGAAGTATTCCTGCAGGGCCTTGAAGCGGTCGTCGTCGGACAGCATCAGTTGACCGGCGAGGTACTCGACCAGCGGGTACTGCTCGATGCCCACTTTGGTCATCGGCCAGAAGTTGTGGGTGGTCATGCTGCTGAACAGGTCCAGGTACGAACCTTCTTTGAGGAACTTGGTGGAGAAGGTCGCGAACGGGCCAAACAGGATCACGCGCTTGCCGTCGAGCACGCGGGTGTCCAGGTGCGGAACGGACATGGGTGGCGCGCCGGTGGAGGCAATGCCGTAGGCCTTGGCCATGTGCTGCAGGGCGATGTCCTGGTTGTCGGTGACCAGGAACGAGCCGCCCACCGGGAAGCCTGCGTAGTCGCGGCCTTCCGGAATGCCGGATTTCTGCAGCAGCTTCAGTGCGCCGCCGCCAGCGCCGATGAACAGGAACTTGGCGTCGGTTGCGCTGCTGGTGCCGTCCTTGAGGTTCTTGTACTCGACGTGCCAGCTGCCATCGGCGTTGCGGGTGATGTCGTTGACTTCGCTGGACAGCTTCAGGTTGAAGTTCGGGCGAGTTTGCAGGGAAGACACGTACTGACGGGTGACCTCACCCCAGTTGACGTCGGTGCCGATCGGCGTCCAGGTGGTCGCCAGCTTCTGGTTCGGGTCACGCCCTTCCATCATCAGCGGGACCCACTTGGCGATCTGCGCGTGGTCTTCGGAGTACTGCATCGGGCGGAACAGCGGGCTGGCTTGCAGCGCCTCGTAACGCTTCTTCAGGAACTTGATGTTGTCATCGCCCCACACGAAGCTCATGTGCGGTGTGGAGTTGATGAACGAATGCGGGTTTTTCAGAACGGTCTGGCGAACCTGCCAGGCGAGGAACTGACGGGTCACCTGGAAGGCTTCGTTGATCTCGATGGCCTTGGAGATATTGACCTTGCCGTCTTTGTCTTCAGGGGTGTAGTTCAGCTCGGCGAGGCCCGAGTGACCGGTACCGGCGTTGTTCCAGCCGTTGGAGCTTTCTTCGGCGACCTTGTCCAGACGCTCGACCATTTCCATGGTCCAGCTTGGCTCCAGCTCGTTCAGCCAGACGCCCAAGGTCGAACTCATGATGCCGCCGCCGATCAGCAGCACGTCCACTTTCTTGCTTTCAGCGGCGTGTGCCTGAAGCATACCCATCGAAATCGCCAGGCCCAGCAGCGCCTTGCTTGTCGTCTTGATCATTGCACGCAATCCAGTTGATAGAACGTAATCCGCCTGCCGCTTGGATGGAGGCGACGCCGGCTTGCTCACATCAGGCTTGAGTGAACGACAGTCCGGTTTCGCGCCCGGCGGGCGAGGGGTAAGGGTTCAAGGTCGAAGAAACGGACCTCGGGTTCTGTGTCCCTCCGCGCTGGCTTTTTGTTAGATCATTGGATGCAGCAGCTTGAGTAAACAACAAACACCCCGCAGGACTCGGTCATCAGGTCCAAGTGTTCTGCGAGGGGGCGATATTGTACCTGAAATGTGATTTGCGACAAAACACGTGACAATTTAGTCAATACGCCAATGTGTCACAGGTGGCGAATGGGTGGCTTTGAGCCTTTGCTTTTGCCGCAGCATGGCTTGCCGGCGGTAGGGCTCGGGAAACCGCTGCCGCCGACAAGCCATGCTGCTACAGAGGGTCAGTGCGTGATTACAGCGTGAACTTACCCACCATCGCATTGAACGACACCGCCAGGCGAGACAGCTCCTGACTCGACGCGCTGGTCTGATTGGCACCGGCTGCGGTCTGTGCCGACAGGTCCTGGATGTTCACCAGATTGCGGTCAACCTCGCGGGCCACCTGGGCCTGTTCCTCGGCGGCGCTGGCGATAACCAGGTTGCGTTCGTTGATCTGGCTGACGCCTTCGCTGATGCGCTCCAGCGCCAGGCCGGCATCGGTGGCCAGCGTCTGGGTGCTGACCGCGATCGCCTGGCTCTTGCCCATGGCCCGAACCGCTTCGTCGGCGCCATTGCGCACCAGAGTGATCATCGATTCGATTTCGCCGGTAGAGGCCTGGGTGCGCGCGGCCAGCGCCCGTACTTCGTCAGCCACCACGGCAAAGCCACGGCCCTGCTCACCGGCACGTGCGGCCTCGATGGCCGCGTTGAGGGCGAGCAGGTTGGTCTGTTCGGCGATACCGCGAATCACGTCCAGGACCTTGGTGATGTCACGAATCTGCCCGGCCAGGGCTTCGACGCGCAGCGTCGAGTCGTTGATTTCCACGGTCATGGTGTTCATCGCGGCGACGGCCTGCTGAACCTGATGCTGGCCTTTGAGGGCATCATCGGCGGTCTGGGTCGACACTTGCGAGGCGCTGGCGGCGTTGCGCGCCACTTCTTCGACTGCCGCCGTCATTTCGTTCACGGCCGTGGCCGCCTGCTGGATTTCATCGTTCTGACGCTGCAGGCCCCGGCTGCTGTCGTCGGTCACGGCGGTCAGCTCTTCGGCCGCCGAGGCCAGTTGATCCGAGGCGTTGGCGATCTGCTGCACGGTGTTTTTCAGGTTGCCCTGCATGTTGGACAGTGCCTTGAGCAACTGTCCGGTCTCGTCCTCGCCACCCACGGCAACCGCCTGGGTCAGGTCACCATTGGCCACCCGCGCGGCGCTGTCTACCGAGAGGTAAATAGGGCGGGTGATCATCCGCGTGACGAGCAGGCCCAGCACGATGGCGCAGATCACGGCGACCAATGAGCCGATGATCAGTACCCAAGTCACCTGCCTGTTTGTGTCGATGCCGGCTTTCGCCGCTTCATCAGCCTGCCGGGCGTTGGATTCGATGATGATTTTCAGCTCGCCCATGGTCTTGCGGTAAGCGGGCGTGACGCTGCTGGCAGCCAGTTTGCTGGCTTGTTCGATATCACCGCTTTGAATGACCGAAAAGGCGTTCTGCGCCGCTGCAATATAGGCGGGCCAGTCGCGTTCGAAGTCATCGCCCGCGGCCTTTTCGTCGGCTTCCAGCGGCGTGGCACGGTAGATTTTGAAATCGCTCTCAGCCTGGGTCTGGTTTTCCTTGAACGACTGAATCACTGCGTTGATCTCGTCCGGGTTGGCTTTGATGGCGCTTAAGCCCAAGACCTTGAAGAAGTCGCGGTTCGTGGCGATGACGTTGGCCTTCACCGAATCGACCTTGGCGATCGACACCAGGTTGTTGGACACCACGCTTTGAAACAAGTCGTACAGACGTGAGATACCAGCTTGTCCCAATACGCCTACTGCGACTGTGATCAGGGCACACAGGCAAAAGGCAGACAGCAGTTTGGTCTTGAGTTTGAGGTCGGTCAGCCAGGCCATGGAAAGTACTCGGGCAGGAGGAAGGTGCGCGGCGCAAGAGGCCGCTTTCCCTGCGTATCGGCTAGACGTTGCGGGACTTTACACGTTTTGTCACATCTACGATGAATGCCATCATTTAACCGGTATTTCGCAGATTTTGGATCCGTAAGCCAGATTTGACGTTGTGTTTACAGCACGTGCTTTCAGCCAGGCGACGGGCGTCACAGCGTGCGCTCAAAGCTGAGAGATCCTGTGCACGACGGTCGCTTTTTCTCGCTGGCATCACCTAAGCTTTACCCCGGCGCCGCCGATAACCCCAACAGGCGGCGTCTGGTCGCACCGCAAGTGGCCCGAGCTGGTACGAAATAGCTTGATGGCAAATTGATGTTGGCTATCATCTGCCCCGCTTGACGGGGGGCGGTGAAGTCGACCCGTAATGTAATTGCCCCTGGGCTGATTTTTTTCTCCTGTGACAGGAATCTCGATGCTGGCGTGGAACCAAAAAACCTTTCTGATCGTCGATGATTTCTCCGATTTTCGCAGCTCGGTCCGCTCGATGCTGCGCGAGTTGGGCGTCAAGGAAGTAGACACTGCAGACAACGGCGAACAGGCGATCAAGGCCTGTTCGCAGAAGCGTTACGACTTCATTCTTCACGATTTCAACCTGGGTGATGGCAAGAAGAACGGCCAACAGGTCCTTGAAGACCTGATGACCGATCGACTCATCAGCCACGAAAGCGTGTTCGTCATGGTCACCGCCGAGAACAGTCAGGCGATGGTGATGAGTGCGCTGGAGTGGGAGCCCGATGCCTACCTGACCAAGCCGTTCAACCGCGCAGGTCTGGCGCAGCGCCTGGAAAAGATCGTTCAGCGCAAGACCCTGCTCAAGCCGATTCTTCAGGCGCTGGATCGCGGCAAGCCGGCCGAAGTGTTGGCGGCGTGCGTCAACCTGACCAAGCAAGACCCGCGATTTGCGCCGCTGTGCCTGCGCTACAAGGCCGACGCGCTGCGCGATCTCAACCAGCACGAGCCGCTGGAAGCCTTTCTCAAATCGATTCTGGCCGACCGTCCGCAGCCCTGGGCGTATGCGGCGCTGGGCAAGCTGCTGCACAAGCGCGGTCGTAATGGCGAGGCGCAAACCGTCTATGAAGAAGCGATTCGTGCTTTCAATTCCATGCCGGTGCTGTTCGATGGCCTGGCCGATGTGTTGATTGCCAGCGGCGACAACCGCCGCGCGCAGAAGATGCTCGAAGAGGCCGTACGCCTGTCGCCTTATGCCGTGCGCCGTCAGCGCTTGCTGGGCAAGCTGGCGCTGGAAAACCAGGACTTCGACGGGGCCTCCAAGGCCTATCGCCAAGCGGTGTCGCAAGGGCAGTTCTCGCGTTTCAAAGACCCCGAGACCAACCTGGGCCTGGCCCAGGCGCTGATCAGCAAGGGCGGCGATCGCGGCCTGGATGCGCGTACCCGCGTGGAAATCAACCAGACCCTGGGCGAAGTCGCCAAAGAACACACCAACGATGCCGGCCTGCAAGTGCGGGCGCGTTTGATGAAGGCCACCAGCGTCGCCACATCCGATCCGGAAATGGCCGCCAAGCTGACTGCCCAGGCCATGGAGCGGCTTGAAGGTATGGAGCAGTTTCTCAGTGCCGATGCCGCGCTTGCGGTCGCCTCGCAGCTCAAGCAACTGGGCCAGGAATCCGCCGGTGCAGGCATTCTCAAGAGCTGCGCGGAGATCTACGGCGACGATCCGGCTGTCATGCAGAACATCGCCAGGCAGACCGACGATCCGGGAATCCTCAGCGCCGGTAAAGCGGCCATCGACCTGAACTTGCAAGGCATTCGAAGTTATCGCGCCGGCAAGCTGGGTGAGGCGCAGGACCTGTTCCGCAAAGGCCTTGCGCTGCAACCCAAAAACATCAGTATCGCCCTGAACATGGCTCAGTCGCTGCTGCACATGGGCGTGCAGAACCTCGACGCGGCCAGCCTGCAGGAATGCCGCAACAGCCTGAAGATGGTTGGCAAGATGCCCGAGAGCGATCCCCGGTACGACCGTTACCAAAAACTGCGACTCAAGGCATTCGGCGAATGAGCGATCAGCAGCAGGGGCTGGATTTCTCCATGGTGATCGCCTCCACCGTGCACGACATGAAGAACTCCCTGGCGTTGCTGATTCAGGCCCATGGCCAGTGGGTCAGCCAACTGCCCCGGGAGCACCGCGGGCACGCCGAGCAGGGGGTGATCGACTACGAATTCGCTCACCTCAACAGCATGCTGGTGCAGTTGCTGGGGCTGTACAAATTGGGCGTGAACCAACTGCCCCTGCGCCCGGATTATCACGAGCTGGACGACTTCATCGAAGCGCAGCTGGCGTTTCACGAAGAAGTGCTGGCCAGTCGTGGCATTGCCGCGCGCTATGAGGTGGATGATTTCGGTCTGCCGGGCTTCTTCGACCGCGAGCTGATTGGCTCGGTGGTGTCGAACGTGATCATCAATGCCATTCGCTACGCCCGCAAGGACGTGCTGATCAGCGCGGGGCAAGTGGGTGAGCAACTGGTCATCAGCGTCAACGATGACGGTCCGGGCTTCCCGCAGCACATGATCGAGCGTCAGTCCGACTACGTGCTGGGCATCAATCAGAGCAGTGGCAGCACCGGCCTGGGGCTGTATTTCGCCGCCAACATCGCCCGTCAGCACCAGCGCAAGGGTGTGCATGGGCACATCGAAATCGTCAATGGCGGTGAGCTGGGGGGCGGGTTGTTCAGGATTTTCCTGCCTTAGATACCGATCACGCTTTTGATTCTGGCCTCTGCAGAAGCATTCACTTCGCATCCGCCATATCGATCTTCGGCGGCGTCCACCCGCCACCCAGCGCCTTGTACAGATTCACCTGGTTGACCTCCCGCGCGAGCTCCAGATCCAGGTATTGCTGCTGGGCCGCGAACAGCGAACGCTGGGCGTCCATGGTCGAAAAATAGCTGTCCAGTCCGGCCTCGAAACGCAGGCGTGACTGACGCCAGGCCTCCTGATAATCCCCCACCAGACGCTGCTGCGCGGTCACTTGGGCGAGCATTTCCTGCCGCGCGTTCAAGGCATCGGCGGCTTCACGAAAGGCGTTTTGCACTGCGCCTTCATAGGCCGCCGTGTTGGCATCAAAGCGCGCATGGCTGGCGTCCACCACGGCGCGCCGCTGGCCGCCATCGAGCAAAGTCATCGAGCCTGCCGCCGCCAGTTGCCAGAACTCGGCGGGGCCGGTGAGCAGCCTGGAAACATCGCCACTCAGACTGCCCAGCGCGCCGGTCAGCGACAGGGTCGGAAAATACGCACTGCGCGCCGCGCCGATGTCGGCGTTGGAAGCGCGCAGCGTGGCCTCGGCGGACATGATGTCGGGGCGCCGCCGGATCAGGCTGGAGGGCAAACCGGCAGGCACATCGGCGGTGGCCAGGGTCTTGCCCAAGTCGCCCACCGGCAGCAGTGGGTCCGGCACCGGCTGGCCGACCAGCACGCGCAAGGCGTTGAGGCTCTGGGCTACCTTCATGCGGTAGGTGTTGACCTGCACGGCGGCGGTGTGGGTCATCGCATCGCCCTGATGCACGTCGATCCGCGCGGTGGAGCCTGCGTTGTAGCTGCTGCGCAGCAGTTCGCCGTAGTGCTTCTGCCCGTCGTAGGTGGTCTGCGCCAGGTTGAGCAGGGTCTGGTTGGCCTTAAGGCTCAGCCAGGTGCTGGCCACTTCGCCAATCAGGCCTAGGCGAGCGGTCTGGTAGTCAGCCTCGCTGGCCTCGAAACGCGCGTGCGCCGCATTGCGCTGGCTGCGCAGGCGGCCGAACAGGTCCAGCTCGTAGGAGGTGAACCCGGCAGTGGCCTGGAAGGTGTTGTCGATACTCCCCGAGCTCACGCCCCCGCCCTGAGTACGCACTAGCGGTGGGAGTTTGCTGCGCCCGGCGTAGGTGTTGATACCGATGGTGGGAAAGAGCGAGGCATGAGCGCCGTCGGATTCAGCGCGGGACTCTTCCACCGACGCTGCGTACTGACGCAGGCCGCGATTGTTCTTCAGGGCAAGATCGATCACCTGACGCAGGCGCGGGTCGGTGATGAAGTTGTGCCAGTCTTCCTGAAACGCCAGTTTCGAATCGCTGCCCCCCGGGCCTTGGGTGTTGCTTGGCCATTGTTGATCGATGGGCGCGTCGGGACGTTGGTATTTCGGCTCCAGGGAGCAGCCGCCGAGGAGGAGCAGGGTGAGCAACCCAAGTGTCACGTGACCGAGTTTCTGCCCGGAGGGCGTAGGAGCAAGCTTGCTCGCGATCTGCCGGGAACCGGCAGCAAAATCATTCGACCTGATCGTGTCAGACATACCGCATTCTCCGGATTTACGACTGCTGCGCAGCCGATCGTCTGGTCGCAGCCCGGAGCAAGCTTGCTCCTACGGGCTCCGCCCAGAATCAAAAGCGACAGATTCGAACCCCTCAGCCGCTACAAGCGCATCCCGAACAACGCCCGCAACGGCGCCAGCAGCAGCGACCACACGTCCCCGCGCGGCGCAGCCAATCTTGGCGCCGGGCCCTCAGGCAAACGCAGGTTCACGGTCTTGAAACGGGGCATCGGCCTGCGCCCACGCTTGGCCCGTAGCTGGCGTGCACGGCGGGTATGCAGGGGCAGAGGCGGGCGCTTTTCGCCAATCAGCGAACGGCGCAACAGGCTGCTGAAGGCCACCGTGGGTTGCGCCTTGCCGGCGACGTTGGTGTTGGCATCGCTGAACAGCCGACCGATCAGGCACTGGCGCAATTTTTCATCCAGATCGACGAACTGCAGGCCCAGCCGGCCATCCCCGGTCTGGCGTTTGACCTCCACCGGCACGCGCCCGACCTTGTTCACCCACACCGTGCCGCGCAGCCCCGGTTTGATCAGCGCGGCATGTTCACAGGCAAACGACGCGCCGCTGATGGAGATGTCGATCAGCTTTCCGGCAAACATGCGCCCGGCCAGGTGCAGCCCCGCCGGTTTGACGAATGGAAAACGCTCCTCCCCGTGCAGCCTCGGCCGGTCGACGCAGGCCACCAGGGTGGCGACGTTGTAAACCAGCGCGACCACCGTCCAGCACAGGTTGAACTGCACGTTGCCATCGAAGGTGTCAGCAGTGGCGATGGCCGTGAAGGCGCCGATCTGCGCAAACAGCGTCAGAAAGAAAAAGAAGCCGAACATCTTCCAGTGGACCATCGCTTTGGAGCGGTCCAGGCCCTTGGCCGTGACCTTGAAGGGCCGCCCGAAAGGGCGAAACATCGCGCTGACGATGGTTGCCGTCACCGCCAAGGACGCGACGATCTGCGTGACCTCGGTGAAGATCGGCAGCGTTCGCCGGTCCGTGACCCAGGTGCCATAGCCCCAGAACGCGATCAGCGCGGGCATGCCGAACGCCAGGAAATCCATCGGTTTGGCGTAGAACCCGGCAATGCCGAAGTACCAGTAGAGCAGCGGCGAAATCAGCATCATCAGAATGAACGGCTTGGAGAACCAGTGCAGCATGCCGTGGATGTAATGCAGCCGGTCGTTGAGGCTGTAACCGCGACCGCGCAACGGGCCTTCCTTGAGCAGTGCCACCTGGATCGTACCCAGGCACCAGCGCCCGCGCTGATTGATGTACTCGGTCAGCCCCTCGGCCGACAGCCCGATCGACAACCGCTCGTTGAGCCAGCGGGTGACGTAGCCGCGCTGCAACAGGCGGTAGGTGGTGTAGATGTCTTCGCAGACAGAGCCTGTAGGAAAGCCGCCAATTTCATTGATCCGGTCACGCCGCACAACGAAGGACGTGCCGACACAGAAAGCCGCATCCCAGCCGTCCTTGGCCGGTTGAAACACGTCGAAAAACACCCGTTGTTCATCCACCCAGCAGGTCGAGGAGCCGAGGTTGTGCTGGATCGGGTCGGGGTTGTAGTAAAACTGCGGGGTCTGCACCAGCGCCACTTTCGGGTCTTCGAACAAGCCCAGGGTGCGCATCAGGATCGGCTGCTGCGGCGCGAAGTCGGCGTCCAGCACCAGAATGTACGGGGCGTTGGTCGAGGCTTCGGACTGGCGCAGGCCGTTGTTCAGGTTGCCGGCCTTGGCGTGGTCGTTGTTGTCGCGGCGGGCGTAATACACCCCCATCGACGCGCAGTAGTCGCGAAGCCAGTCGCGGCGCGTGTCGTCCAGCACCCAGACGTTGAAGTTGGGGTAGTCCATGGCCTTGGCCGCGATGATGGTCTTTTCCAGCACATCGAGGCCTTCGTTGTAGGTGCAGATGAACACGTCCACGGCTGGCACGTGACGTCCGGCGGCGCGCAGGCGCGCTTCGCCTAGGTCTGCCCGGTTCGTGTGATCGCTGCGCATGAGCATGACGACAATGGACACCAGGGTGTAGGTAATCGCCAGCATTTCGAAGAACAGAAAGGCGTAGGACCACAGCGAGGCGAACCCTGAGTGAATGTCCGGCAGGGTTTCCTGCACTCGCCAGATCACGTAATTGATCAGCAGCAGTCCGGTCATGATGCCGAACGCGGCGCGGGCGCCCCATTGGTCGCGGTGGGTCAGGCAGGCGAACAGCACCACCATCGCCAGGGTGCCGAGGTTCAACTGCCACAGTTGCAGCGAATCGAGTGCGTGCATGTCAGTTCGCCTCTTGAGCGCCGGTGAAGGGGTTGACGCCGCTGGCTGCGATGGCCGCCCAGGCCGTGGCCCCGAGATGAGGCAGGTGGTAATAGAAAAAGTCGTTGGTGGTGGAATCCGGGCCGATGGCAAGGCCCGTGCTGATCTGGCTTTGCGGTGTCGCGAACAGCCAGCCATCGGCCGATTGCTGCGCCATCAACACCGGCCACAGGGGTTTGGCCTTGTCGACGGCGCCGGTCAGTTGCGCGACGGCCGCAGCCTGCGCGGTGCCTTCAGTCCACAGGCCATCGGGGTCGCGGCTGAAGCCATAGCCCGCGCCAAAGCGATGGGCCTGATCGATGAAGCTGAACACTCGCGTCCAGTCGGCAGGCGGGTTGCTGACCGCGATCAATGGCCAGATTTGCGCATCCAGCCCCGAGCGCTGATGCTCGGCGGTGCGCCCGTCGGACAGGGTGCCGATGAGGAAACGACCCTCTTTGGCGACCCACTGGCTGTCAACGAAATCACGTGCAATCTGCGCTTGCGCGGCGCTGTCGCGACTGGCCTTGATCCGGTCCAGCGCGCTCCAGGCGGCCGCCAGATCGACGTTGTGCTCGGTGGATTTCCAGCCCTGGCGCACCGGGTTCGGCGGGTAGCCGTAGAAACCACCGATGAAGCCCGCAGGCGCCTGGCTGTCGTAGGTGTTGCGCTGGGTCCAGAGCAGCACTTTTTCGGCGGCGATCAGATAGCGCTGCTGTTGGGTCTGGCGAAAGGCTTCGAGCAACGCCAGCGCCGCCCAGGCCTGATTGCCAGTGGCGCTGCCGACCTGATAGGCGTCCTGATTCCAGGCGTTGCGCTCCTGGCTCCAGTAACCGGGCAGCAGAATCGGCCCGTGAGGCTTCACCGATCCTGCCGCGTAGGCGTTGCGCAGGCGACCGTCGTGGTAATCAGGATCGTTGTCGGTGGCGTAGGCCAGCGCGTCGGCGATGCGCCCCGCTGATTGCGCCTTGCCGCAGCCGAACAGGGCGATGCTGGCCAGCGCGTTGTCGTAGGTAAAGGCCACGCCACGCAGGGCGATGATCGCTTGCGGATGCCCTTCAAAGGCGGGGTAGCTGGCGAGCAGAACAGGGCCGTCAGCCAGGGATTGCACGGCCCGGTCCAGCGCCGCGCAGGTGACGTGTTCCAGTTGCGGGCGGCTTTGCTCGGCGTGTAGCGGCGTCATGACCAGTGCCAACAGCAGCGCTGCGAATCCGGCGAGCGCCGAGGTGTTCATCGCGACACCTCGGCGGTCACCCAGTTGCCAGGGTTGCAGGTTTGTGCGCGTTCGTTTTCGGAGAGGTCGTTGTCGAAGGCGCCGACCACATACACCGAGTTCTGCTCGGCGAAGGGGAAGGGCACGCTGTAATTGGCCGACAGGGTGTCGCTGGGCTTGGACAGCAATTGCACCACATGGGCCTTGAGCGGCTGGTTGAGCCCCGCGACCTCGACCGTCAGCACGCTGTCGCGGGTGATCTTGCTGGCCATGCGTTCCGGGAAAACGGCGATGACGTTGCTTTCGTTGCAATGGGTGGCGCGGACCAGCGTGGCCCCGGCGCGCACCAGGGTGCCTTCGGGGGCCACCAGTTCCTGAACCGTGCCTGGCGCGTAGGCGACCACGTTGTAGCTCGCCATCAGCTTGACTCGCTTTTGTTCCGTGTCGATCAGGGCGTTGAGGTTGTCCAGTTCTTCCTGTTGCGTCGCGCGGTTCTTGGCCTGATTGGTCAAGCTCAGTTGCAGCGTGGTCATCTGCGCCTGCAGGTCGTACATGCGCAACTGGTCCGGATCGAGGTAGACCTGTTCGCTGGCCGCCGACACGTCGCCGCTGTTGATGCGCAGTTGCGAGCGAACCGATTCCGCAGCCCCTTGTAGCGAGGCCAGCTGCGCCTTGGAAGAAATCACCGCCGCTTCACTTATCGCGCCCTGACGAAACAGTTCCAGATTGCGCGCTACCGTGGCCTGAGCGTCCTGCAAGCGAGCATCGGCGGCGACGCTTTCGGCTTTGAGCGCCTTTTGCGCGAACAGCTGTCGGGTGCGGTAGGCGCTCTGGTACTGCTGGCTGGTCTTTTCCAGCGCGTCGTAGAACTGCTGATCGTGCTCGGCCTGGCTTTTCAGCGACGCCAGTTGTTGCTCCAGGGTCAGACGCCGGGTTTGCAGGGTCAGCAGGGTTTCCTGATTGGCGCGGGGGTTTTCGATGGTGGCGATGGTCTGGCCCTTGGCGAAGGCCTCGCCGGGTTTGATCGTCAGCGCATTGACCACGCCATCGATGGGGGTGGTCAGCAGAATCACCGGCGCGTTGAGAATCGCCCGGGTCGCCGTGGAGGTCAGCAACGGCATGAACAGCGTGGAAAACAGCAACCAGACGATGAAGAACAGCACGCTGAAACCCACCAGCCGTGGCAGCAGCGACAGCGTGAAAAAGCGCGGCCTGGCAGGCACGCCCGACGTTATCGAGATCGGTTCGACCTTAAGGTTGGTCATCATCCAGCACTCCAGGATCAAGCATGTAGAAATCAGTTCGCAGGCACGCGCGCAGGCGCCGTGAGTGCGTCAGGTAGACGACAGCTGAACCGAGGCATACGAACACCTCGCCTGGCTAAAGGCGATGCAAGGAATTTTTCTTGTTGAAAGTGCAGGACTGAAAAGGCCAGATACGTCCTGTCTTGTTGAAATACAGCAGCGTGATCCAGGCAGGAGAAAACGATCACGGCTTAACGCTATGCGTGAAGTCTTTGAGTGTCAATGAGCTACGAGCGCTGAAAGATTGGCGTCGGAGATTCGCCACCGTTCATTGACGCGCTGCAAGGCGTACGGAGTTTTTGGTGAGATGTAACGCACTCATTTTTCGAAGAATTTTCACAGGGTGGGGTGGGTGAGCCCTGTCTCGCACAACGTTTTAAGCCAGATCAAAGCGCTGCTCAGTAGAAAATAATATAAGGAGCTGGTCCGTTAGCTTCTATTCGATAGCGCCGATCAGTGGCGCGCCGTCGTTCGGAAGGCATTGAAGAGTGACTGGTCCGTTTCGATGGAGAGGCGGGATCTGTGGGTCGTAGCGCAGTTTTGGCGAGGGTAGAGGGTGCAGAAGCACCCGCAGGGTCTGGCGATATTCGTGGGAGCCGGCTTGCTGGCGAACGCGTCGTGTCAGGCAGTGTGGTGCGGGATGCACACCGACTCTTAGTCGTACGGCGATAGTTTTACAACTTCAATCCTTTGCCCAGCACCACATTCAACGCATTGCGGGCGTCATCCAGCTGCACCAGCGTGGCGTGGTGAGCGCCCAGGGCGTCGCGGTTTTCGATGGCGGTGAGAATGGCCTTGTGCCGGGGAAGGGCCAGTTCGTGCAGGTTCGGGCGCTGGTTGGAATGCTTCAACGCCTCGCGCAGGGCCAGGGACAGCATGTTGCACAAGTGAGCCAGCAGGTCGTTATGGGTGGCGTCGGCGATGCGGCTGTGGAAGTCGAGGTCCGGCTGCAGCACGTCTTCGACCGTAGGCGCGGCGGCCATGCGCTCGTAGGCTTCGCTGATCCCGGCCACTTCATCGGCGGTGGCGTGTTGCGCGGCCAAGGCGGCGGCGGCCGGTTCGATGATGCTGCGCACGCTGGTGAGCAGGGCGAAGAACTCGTTTTGCGGCGAGCTTTGCATCAGCCAGTGCAACACGTCAGGGTCGAGGATGTGCCATTCGCGACGGGGCTTGACCACCGTGCCGACCCGAGGGCGCGAATACACCAGCCCCTTGGCCACCAACACCCGAGTAGCTTCGCGCAGCACCGGACGGCTCACGGCATATTCTTCACAGAGCAGGGCTTCGGCGGGGAGCTTGTCGTCAGGCTTGAAACGGCCGGAAACGATCTGCATGCCGATGTCCTGGACGATGCGTGAGTGCATGCTTTTGCGGTCGGAGGGCTTACGGTAATCCATGGGGCGCGAGGCAGTCCTGAGCGATGAATGCGGCGCATCATAGCATTGGCGGAGAGGCGGGGGAGCGAGGCGAAATGTCTGAACGTTTCGGATCTGGTGCAGATCCTTGTGGGAGTGAGCTTGCTCACTCCCACAGGTCATGGGGCAATGTCACAGATCCAGCGGTTACTCAATGAGAATGCCGCGGCACTTCCGACCCGCGCATGCCGACCAGAAAATCAAAGTCGCAACCCTGATCCGCCTGCATCACATGGTCGATGTACAACTGGCGATAGCCCCCGATCAGGGTGTTCTGCGGCGCTTGCCAGTCAGCCAGGCGGGCATCCAGCTCCTGCTGTGGTATGTCCAGATGCAGACGCCCGGTCGCGCAGTCCAGCTCGATGTAATCGCCTTCCTGCACCACCGCCAGCGGCCCGCCCGCCGCCGCTTCCGGCGCCACGTGCAAGACCACCGTGCCGTAGGCCGTGCCGCTCATGCGCGCATCGGAAATACGCACCATATCAGTCACACCCTGGGCCAGCAGCTTGGCTGGCAGGCCCATGTTGCCGACTTCGGCCATGCCCGGGTAACCCTTCGGCCCGCAGTTTTTCATCACCAGAATGCTGTTGGCGTCGACGTCCAGATCCGGATCGTTGATCCGCGCCTTGTACATGTCGAAGTTCTCGAACACCACGGCGCGACCGCGATGCTTCATCAGTGCAGGCGTCGCGGCGGAAGGCTTGAGCACAGCACCGAGTGGCGCAAGGTTGCCGCGCAGCACGCAGATGCCGCCGTCGGCCACCAACGGATTGTCGATGGCGCGGATGACTTCGTCGTCGCCATAAATAGGTGAGTTCTTCACGTTCTCCCACAAAGACTTGCCGTTCACGGTCAGCGCTTCAGGGTTAGGGATCAGGTTGTTTTCGCCCAGACGACGCAGCACCGCAGGCAGGCCTCCGGCGTAGTAGAACTCTTCCATCAGAAAACGCCCGGAAGGCTGCAGGTCCACCAGGGTCGGGGTGCCGCGACCGATGCGGGTCCAGTCGTCCAGTTCCAGATCCACGCCAATGCGCCCGGCGATGGCCTTGAGGTGAATGACCGCGTTGGTCGAACCGCCAATCGCCGCGTTGACGCGAATGGCGTTTTCGAAGGCTTCACGGGTGAGGATCTTCGACAGGCGCAGGTCTTCGTTGACCATCTGTACCGCGCGCATGCCGGACATGTGCGCCAGCACGTAACGGCGCGAATCCACGGCCGGAATCGCCGCGTTGTGCGGCAAGGACGTACCCAGCGCTTCAGCCATGCAGGCCATGGTCGAGGCCGTGCCCATGGTGTTGCAGGTGCCCGCCGAGCGCGACATGCCGGCTTCGGCGGAGAGGAATTCGTCGAGGCTGATCTGGCCTGCCTTATAGGACTCGTGCATCTGCCAGACGATGGTGCCGGCGCCGATGTCCTTGCCTTTGTGTTTGCCGTTGAGCATCGGCCCGCCAGTGACGACGATCGCCGGGACGTCGCAGCTGGCCGCGCCCATCAGCAGGGCGGGGGTGGTCTTGTCGCAGCCGGTCAGCAGTACGACACCATCGATAGGGTTGCCGCGAATCGCCTCTTCCACGTCCATGCTCGCCAGGTTGCGCGTGAGCATTGCAGTCGGACGCAGGTTCGATTCGCCGTTGGAGAACACCGGGAATTCAACGGGGAAACCACCGGCCTCGATCACGCCACGTTTGACGTGCTCGGCGATGGTGCGGAAGTGGGCGTTGCAGGGGGTCAGTTCCGACCAGGTGTTGCAGATGCCGATGATGGGCTTGCCCTGGAACTGGTGGTCGGCGATGCCCTGGTTCTTCATCCAGCTGCGGTACATGAAGCCGTTCTTGTCGGCAGTGCCGAACCATTGGGCTGAACGCAGGGTAGGTTTCTTGTCGGTATTGGATGGGGAATCAGACATAAATCAGCACTCTTATTGTAAGACTAAAAGCTTGGTGTGCTGACTAAAATAGGCCGAAAATCGTTCGAGTGGAAGTGTTGTCACGTTAAATAGTATTACTATATAGTCGTTTCCTATCGAGGGACGACCCTGCCTGCCGCGTCTGATTCACCCGGCACACACGAAGGCAGAGGCGATCCCCATGCGCTGGCATAACAAAAACAACGTGGAGACCGCATACATGAGCCAGGAACTCAGGCTTATTCGTCGTATCACCTTGAAACTCATCCCCTTTTTGATCCTGTTGTACCTGATCGCGTATGTGGACCGTTCGGCCGTGGGCTTTGCCAAGCTGCACATGGGCGCGGACGTCGGCATCGGCGATGCGGCCTATGGCCTGGGTGCGGGTTTGTTCTTCATTGGTTATTTCCTGCTGGAGATTCCCAGCAACCTGATGCTCGAACGCTTCGGCGCGCGACGCTGGTTCGCGCGGATCATGATCACCTGGGGCGCGATCACCATGGGCATGGCCTTCATTCAAGGGCCGACCAGTTTCTACGTAATGCGCTTTATGCTCGGTGCGGCCGAAGCGGGCTTCTTCCCCGGCGTTCTGTACTACATCACTCAGTGGTTCCCGGTGCGCCATCGCGGCAAGATTCTGGGGCTGTTCATTCTTTCGCAACCCATCGCCATGATGATCACAGGCCCCATTTCCGGTGGCCTGCTGGGCATGGAAGGCATCGGCGGCCTGCACGGCTGGCAGTGGCTGTTTCTGTGCATCGGCGCCCCGGCGATCCTGCTGACCTGGCCGGTGCTGCGCTGGCTGCCCGATGGCCCGAAAGACGTGAAGTGGATGGATTCGGTCGAAAAAGACTGGCTGGCCGGTGAGCTCAAGCGCGACCTGGAAGCCTACGGCCAGACCCGTCACGGCAACCCGCTGCACGCCCTCAAGGACAAACGCGTCCTGCTGCTGGCGCTGTTCTACCTGCCGGTGACGCTGAGCATTTACGGCCTGGGCCTGTGGCTGCCGACCCTGATCAAGCAGTTCGGCGGCAGCGATCTGGTCACCGGTTTCGTCTCGGCCGTGCCCTACATCTTCGGCATCATCGGCCTGCTGATCGTGCCGCGCAGCTCGGACCGCTTGAACGACCGCTATGGCCACCTGGCCGTTCTGTATGTGATTGGTGCGATGGGTCTGTTCTTCAGCGCGTTCCTCGGTACGCCGGTGTTGCAACTGGCGGCGTTGTGTCTGGTGGCGTTCTCGCTGTTTTCCTGCACGGCCATTTTCTGGACCCTGCCGGGCCGTTTCTTCGCCGGTGCCAGTGCCGCGGCCGGTATCGCCCTGATCAACTCCGTGGGCAACCTGGGCGGCTACATCGGGCCGTTCGTCATCGGTTGGCTAAAAGAAATCACCGGCAACCTGGCCACAGGTCTGTACTTCCTCTCGGGCGTGATGGTCTTCGGATTGATCCTGACCGGCATCGTGTACCGCGTGCTGGAGCGCAAGCACGTGCTGCCGGAATCCGAATTCGCCGCCAGCGCCCGGTCGCGCTGACAGACACGCCCCTGTAGCAGCCCGGCTTGCCGGCGGCAGCGATCTCAAGGCCGCCACCGCCGGCAAGCCGTGCTTCTACAGGCGATCACCTACATTCTGGAAGGAGTCTTTACATGCATTTGGTTCAATTCGAATTGGGTAACGGCCAGCGCCGCGTCGGCCTGGTGGATGGCGCGCTGGTGCGCGAGGTACAGGGCGCGACCAGCACCCGCGAGCTGGCGCTGGCGGCCATCGACAAGAAGATCTCCCTGGCTGAACAGGTCGACAGCCACGGCCTGGGAGACAGCCACGATTACTCGCAGCTGCGCGCCGACCTGCGTATCCTGCCGCCTCTGGATCATCCGGATCCTGCTCACCTGCTGGTCAGCGGCACCGGCCTGACTCACCTGGGCAGCGCCTCGGCCCGCGACAAGATGCACCAGCATGGCAACGACGAATCGGCCATGACCGACACCATGCGCATCTTCAAATGGGGCATCGAAGGCGGCAAACCCGCAGCCGGGCAGGCAGGCGTGCAACCGGAGTGGTTCTACAAGGGCGACGGCAGCATCGTCATTCGTCCGGGCGAAGCCTTCCCGCAGCCGCCGTTTTCCGAAGACGCGGGCGAAGAGCCTGAGCTGAGCGGCCTGTACGTGATCGGCAACGACGGCAAGCCCTACCGACTGGGTTTCGCCATCGGCAACGAGTTCTCCGACCACGTCATGGAGCGCAAGAATTACCTGTACCTGGCTCACTCGAAACTGCGTGCCTGCTCGTTCGGCCCGGAGCTGCGCGTGGGTGATCTGCCACAGAATCTCGCAGGCACCAGCCGCATTCTGCGCGACGGCAAGGTGCTGTGGGAGAAGGAGTTCCTCAGCGGCGAGGCCAACATGTGCCACAGCCTGGAAAACCTCGAATACCACCACTTCAAATA
>CAURWS010000009.1:0-19011 GCA_963528485.1 uncultured Pseudomonas sp.
GCGTGCGATTAACCACCGTTAAATTGAGCATAACTTCGGGATATTGGCGCTTAAATGCTGCGAAAAGGTGCGGGACAAAATATTTCGCGCTGGACTCGATCGCGAGCTTTAATTGACCTTGTAACGAGCCCTGCATGTCCGAGAGCTGCATGTCGAGGTTTTCCAGGCGACCGAAAATGTCGCGACTGGCGAGCTGCAACGCCTCGGCGGCTTCAGTCAGGTAGAGCTTTTTGCCCACGTACTCGAAAAGAGGCTGACCAATCAGGTCTTCCAGCTGGCGAATCTGCAGGCTGACGGCCGGTTGGGTGAGTGACATTTCCTCGGCCGCGCGGCTGTAGGAACGCAGATCACAGACCTCGTTGAAAATCCGCAGTTGACGCAATGTCATACGCATCAATGATTTACGCACTTTTCGCCTGCCCCGCTAATGCCTGAAAAAGCAACTATAAGGTTTTGCTTATGTTTAACCCAATTTTTACTCATTTTTGTTAATTGCTGATTCGTCATAGGGTGCATCCATCGCTGCGACGCAACATGCAGTTACGGAATGTCGCTACGTACTGACCGGTTTTCCGGTCCGTCTGCTCATCGGTCGAGGAAATGCCAGTGATAACAAAAATCCTGATCGCCAACCGTGGAGAAATTGCTGTCCGGATCGTGCGCGCTTGCGCCGAAATGGGCATCCGCTCGGTTGCGATCTACTCCGACGCGGACCGCCACGCGCTCCACGTAAAGCGTGCGGATGAGGCGTATGGCATTGGTTCCGAACCGCTCGAGGGTTACCTGAACCCGCGCAAGTTGGTGAACCTGGCCGTGGAAACCGGTTGCGACGCCCTGCACCCCGGTTATGGCTTTCTTTCGGAAAATGCCGAACTGGCGGAGATTTGCGCCGAACGTGGCATCAAATTCATCGGTCCGTCTGCTGAAGTAATTCGCCGCATGGGCGACAAGACCGAAGCCCGACGCAGCATGATCAAGGCTGGCGTGCCGGTTACCCCTGGCACCGAAGGTAACGTCGCCGACATCGCCGAAGCGCTGACCGAGGGCGATCGCATCGGTTACCCGGTGATGCTCAAGGCCACTTCCGGTGGTGGCGGTCGCGGCATTCGTCGCTGCAACAGCCGCGAAGAGCTGGAACAGGCATTCCCTCGGGTCATTTCCGAGGCGACCAAGGCGTTCGGCAAGGCCGAAGTGTTCCTCGAAAAATGCATCGTCAATCCCAAGCACATCGAGGCGCAGATCCTCGGCGACAGCTTTGGCAACGTCGTGCATCTGTTCGAACGTGACTGCTCGATCCAGCGTCGCAACCAGAAGCTCATCGAGATCGCCCCGAGCCCTCAGCTGACCCCTGAACAGCGCGCCTACATCGGCGACCTGTCGGTGCGCGCGGCCAAGGCCGTGGGTTACGAGAACGCTGGCACCGTGGAGTTCCTGCTCGCCGAGGGCGAGGTGTACTTCATGGAGATGAACACCCGAGTGCAGGTGGAGCACA
This sequence comes from uncultured Pseudomonas sp., assembly GCA_963528485.1. Classification (GTDB taxonomy): domain Bacteria; phylum Pseudomonadota; class Gammaproteobacteria; order Pseudomonadales; family Pseudomonadaceae; genus Aquipseudomonas. Next base: position 1,493 of record CAURWS010000009.1, read on the forward strand.
CCATCACCGAGGAAATCACCGGCATCGACATCGTTCGCGAGCAGATCCGCATCGCGTCCGGCCTGCCGCTTTCGGTGAAACAGGAAGACATCATTCACCGTGGCTTCGCGTTGCAGTTCCGCATCAACGCCGAAGACCCGAAAAACAACTTCCTGCCCAGCTTCGGCAAGATCACCCGTTACTACGCACCCGGCGGGCCTGGCGTGCGCACCGACACGGCGATCTACACCGGCTACACCATTCCGCCGTTCTACGACTCCATGTGCCTGAAGCTGATTGTCTGGGCGCTGACCTGGGAAGAGGCGATGGACCGTGGCCTGCGCGCGCTGGACGACATGCGTCTGCAGGGCGTGAAGACCACCGCCGCGTACTACCAGGAAATCCTGCGCAACCCGGAATTCCGCAGTGGCCAGTTCAATACCAGCTTTGTTGAAAGCCACCCTGAACTGACCAATTACTCGATCAAGCGCAAACCCGAAGAGCTGGCTCTGGCCATCGCCGCCGCCATTGCCGCCCACGCAGGCCTATGAACAGCAGCTGCAAGCTGTGAGCGGCAAGCTGCAAGTGAAAGCAGATGGCTTTTTCTTGCGCCTTGCAGTTTGAAGCTTGTCGCTATGAGGAGATAAGAATGACGAAGAAGATCTTTGTAACCGACACCATCCTGCGCGACGCCCACCAATCGCTGTTGGCGACCCGCATGCGCACCGAGGACATGCTGCCGATCTGCGAGAAGCTCGACAAAGTCGGCTACTGGTCGCTGGAAGTCTGGGGTGGCGCGACGTTCGACGCCTGTGTGCGCTTTCTGAAAGAAGACCCGTGGGAGCGCCTGCGCCAACTGCGCGCCGCGCTGCCCAACACCCGCCTGCAAATGCTGCTGCGCGGTCAGAACCTGCTGGGCTATCGCCACTACAGCGACGACGTGGTCAAAGCCTTCGTCGCCAAGGCTGCGGTCAACGGCATCGACGTGTTCCGCATCTTCGACGCCATGAACGATGTGCGTAACCTGCGCGTGGCCATCGAAGCGGTGAAGGCTGCGGGCAAACACGCTCAAGGCACCATTGCGTACACCGTCAGCCCGGTACACACCGTCGAGGCCTTTGTTGCTCAGGCCAAGCAGATGGAAGCCATGGGCTGCGACTCGGTCGCGATCAAGGACATGGCCGGTCTGCTGACGCCGTTTGCGGCGGGCGAACTGGTCAAGGCACTGAAAGCCGAGCAGTCGCTGCCAGTGTTCATCCACTCCCACGACACTGCCGGCCTGGCCGCGATGTGTCAGCTGAAGGCTGTGGAAAACGGCGCCGATCACATCGACACCGCGATCTCCAGCTTCGCCTGGGGCACCAGCCATCCGGGCACCGAGTCGATGGTCGCAGCGCTCAAGGGCAGCGAATTCGACACCGGTCTGGATCTGGAGCTGCTGCAGGAAATCGGCTTGTACTTCTACGCAGTGCGTAAGAAATATCACCAGTTCGAGAGCGAATTCACCGCTGTCGACACCCGTGTGCAGGTCAACCAAGTGCCAGGCGGCATGATTTCCAACCTCGCCAACCAGCTCAAGGAGCAGGGCGCGCTGAACCGCATGGGCGAAGTACTGGCCGAGATCCCGCGCGTGCGCAAAGACCTGGGCTACCCACCGCTGGTGACCCCGACTTCGCAGATCGTCGGCACCCAGGCGTTCTTCAACGTGCTGGCTGGCGAGCGCTACAAGACCATCACCAACGAAGTGAAGCTCTACCTCACCGGTGGTTACGGCAAGGCGCCGGGCCAGGTCGACGAGAAACTGCGTCGTCAGGCCATCGGTAATGAAGAGCTGATCGACGTGCGTCCGGCAGACCTGCTGAAACCGGAAATGACCAAGCTGCGCGACGAAATTGGCGCCCTGGCCAAGTCAGAAGAAGACGTCCTGACTTATGCGATGTTCCCGGACATTGGCCGCAAGTTCCTCGAAGAACGCGCAGCCGGGACCTTGGCGCCAGAGCCACTGCTGCCGATTCCTGAGCCGGGTGCTGTGGCCAAGGCGAGCGGCGAGGGCGTGCCGACTGAGTTCGTCATCGACGTTCACGGCGAGAGCTACCGCGTCGACATCACCGGTGTGGGCGTCAAGGCCGAGGGCAAGCGCCACTTCTACCTGTCCATCGACGGCATGCCGGAGGAGGTGGTGTTCGAGCCGCTCAACGAATTCGTCGGCGGCGGCATCGGCAAGCGCGCCCAGGCCAGCAAACCGGGCCACGTCAGCACCACCATGCCGGGCAACATCGTCGATGTGCTGGTCAAGGAAGGCGATGTGGTCAAGGCCGGTCAGGCGGTGCTGATCACCGAAGCGATGAAGATGGAAACCGAGGTTCAGGCGGCTGTCGCCGGCAAGGTCGTGGCGATTCACGTGGCCAAGGGCGATCGGGTGAACCCGGGCGAGATTCTGGTCGAGATCGAGTGATCGCGCTCATTCAACGATAAACAGCCCCCGCGCGCAGACGCGGGAAGCTGAACGGTTACCTCTGGGGGAGCTCTCGTGGCTCCTCTTTTTTTTGCCCGAAAGAACAACGCTCTTGTGGGAGCCGGCTTGCAGGCGAAAGCGGTTTATAACGTGCGCAAATGGCTCAAAGTGTCGATTTGTTTGCCGTCCTTGAAGTTATCCACAGCCAGCCACGCGACGAATGCTTTCTCGATGTGCGGCCATTCGCTGTCCAGAATCGAGAACCACGCCGTGTTGCGGTTCTTGCCTTTGACAATCATGTGCTGACGGAACGTGCCCTCAAAGCTGAACCCGAAACGCTCTGCCGCTGCGATGGAGCGGGCGTTGTCGGCGTTGCATTTCCATTCCAGGCGACGGTTGCCCAGCGCGAACGACTCCTTGGCCAACAGGTAAACCGCCTCGGTGCTTTTCGGCGTGCGCTGCATGGAAGCGCCAAAGGTGACGTGGCCGATTTCGATTCGGCCTGCGCTCGGCACGATGGACATCAGGCTGAGGAATCCGTCGATGATGCCGGTCTGCTGATCGATCACGGTGTAGAACCACGGGTCGGTCGAAGCCTGCAGGCTCACCAGGTAATCGTTAAAGGCTGCGCGTTCGGTAAACGGGCCCACGGCCAGGTAATCCCACAGTTTCGGGTCGGCGCCGGGGCCTTCCAGTGCCGTCCACAAACCGTCTGCATGGCGCGCGGCGTCGAGTTTTTCCAGGCGGATGAAGCGGCCATTCAGCGTGCGTGTGTCCGGCAGACTTGCCGATGGCCAGTGTTGAAGGTTCGACATGTTCGGGTTTCCAGGCTCAGAGCGGTTTGCGAAATTGAATGAAACCGGGGCGTTCTGCGATGCGTTCATACAGCTGGATGGCCGTGGCGTTGGTCTCGTGGGTCAGCCAGTGGACCTTGTCGGCGCCGTCCTGTTTGGCGGTAGCGTAGACGTATTCGATCAGCTTGCGACCGACACCGGTGCCGCGTTGATCCGGCGTCACCAGCAGGTCCTGAAGATAGCAGGACCAATGGATGCTCCAGTTCGAGCGGTGATAGATGAAGTGAACCATGCCTACGGCCTTGCCGTCCTGCCAGGCGAGGGCCGCGTGGGTCGGCTCGCTGCTGTCGAGGAAGCGTTTCCAGGTGCTTTCGGCCACGGCGTCCGGCAGCTCGGTTTTGTAGAAGGTCAGGTAGGCCTTCCACAGCGGCAGCCAGGCGGCGTGGTCGGCCGCGGTCACGGGGCGGATCTGTACGTCAGACACGGGTTTCTCCTTGGCTCATCAATTGAGCGATTTGCCGATCGAGAGGATGCTGGCTGGCGGCCAGGCCCTTGCTCACGCCGGCGATGTCATCGGCACTGCGGTTCTGGTTGAGCTTGCGCTTGCCCTCCAGCCGGTCGATGGGGATGGCAAAGCCGACGATGCCGTTGAGCATCTTTTCAATGTAGTCGGCAGGCGCGTCGCTCACGGCCCAAGGCTTGGCGCGACCGGCTTCGTGTTTGTCGGTCAGGCCACTGACGATCTGCAGCAGGCGCGCAGGGTCGGTGAAGACCTCGGCGCAGCCATAGGCGTGTACGGCCAGGTAATTCCAGGTCGGTACCACTTTGCCGTGCTCGGCCTTGGCGGCGTAAAACGAGGGGCTGATGTAGGCATCGGCGCCCTGAAAAATCACCAGCGCTTCGCCCGCTGCGAGGGTTTTCCACTGTGGATTGGCCTTGGCCAGATGCCCGAACAGCGTGCCGTTGGGGCCTGCGTTGGGGTCGAGCAGCAGCGGCACGTGAATCGCCTGCAGGCCCGTTTGATCGGCACTGACCAAGGTTGCCAGGCGAGTGCCTTCGATTTGCCGGTGCAGGCTGGCGAGATCCTCGTCTTTGAAATAGCTGGGTGTGTACATGAGATTTTCCTTGGCGACTGGCTCAATCCTAGGCAGCCTATTGGTCTGTTGTAAGAACCATTAATGGTCTATTTCGTAGGGCCAATTCATGCCAATCGTTACACCGTCCCTGACCTTCGATTTCGCCGGCATCGAGCTCGACCGCCGCCAGGGCCTCAGTCGTCAGCTCTATCAGGCGCTGCGCCAGCGGGTTCTGGACGGACGCCTGAGCAGCGGCACACGCTTGCCTGCCAGTCGCGATCTGGCCGCCGCGCTGTCGATTTCCCGCAACAGCGTGATGCGCGCTTATGACCAGCTTTACGCCGAGGGCTTTACGGAAGGGCGAGTGGGTGATGGCACTTACGTTGCCCAATTGTCCGACAAACCGGTGGTCGCCAAAAAACTATCCACAAAAATGTCCACAGGGTTATCGACAGGCTTATCAACAGGGTTATCCACAATTTCGACAAATGAGGCTGGTGATTCATCCAGTAAAGTTATCCACAGCGAATCACTGGCACTGCTCGAACGGCATCATTTGAGCGCCCACAAGACCGGTTTGCCGAGGGCTTTTCGGGTGGGGATTCCGGCGTTCGATCTGTTCCCGTTCGACGTGTGGGGCAAGCTGCACGCGGCTTTCTGGCGTAAGCCGGGTTTGCATCAGCTCGGCTACGGGGACCCGGCAGGGGAGTGGCGACTGCGTGAGCTCATTGCCGTCTATTTAAGAACATCTCGTGACTTGCAGTGCACCCCTGAACAAATTGTGATCACCAGTGGTGCGCAGCAGGCCATTACCCTTTGTGCACAGTTGCTGTTGAACGATGGCGACGGCGTGGCGATCGAGAATCCGGGCTATCGCGCAGCCGGTCATGCCTTTGCCGTGGCGGGGGCAAAACTGCGTGGCCTGCCGGTGGATGCCGAAGGGATGCGCTGCCCGGATTCGAGCAGCGGCCATTGCAAACTGGCCTATGTAACGCCCTCCCATCAGTACCCGCTGGGCGTGACCATGAGCCTCGCGCGGCGTCTGGAATTGCTCGCCTGGGCCGAGCGCACAGAGGGCTGGATCGTCGAGGACGATTACGACGGCGAATACCGTTACAGCGGCGCGCCCCTGGCGCCTTTGGCCGCGCTGGATCGGCATGGCCGGGTGCTGTACGTCGGTACGTTCGGCAAGGTGGCGTTCCCGGCATTGCGCCTGGGGTATCTGGTGTTGCCGCGCAATCTGGTCAAGCCGTTCAGCCAGCGTCGCGCGGTGGACATGCGTCACTCGGAAATCGGCGCGCAGGCAGTGATGGCCGAGTTCATTGCGGCCGGGCATTTTCAGCGGCATATCCGGCGCATGCGACGCGCAGCGCTGAGTCGGCGCGATGCCCTGCTGGCCGGCTGGCCCGAGGACTTGCCCGGTTGCAGCCCAATGCCCAAGCCCTTGGCGGGCCTGCATGTGTCGGTGGCGGTGGACAGCCTTGAGCGTGAGAAGGCGTTGATCGCCAAGGCTGAAAGCGTGGGGGTGGAGCTGTCTGCGCTGAGCAATTACTGGCTTCCCGATTCGGACACGCCTGTGGATAAACGGGCAGGGCTGGTGCTGGGGTTTGCGGCGGTGCCTGAAGCGGACATCGCGTCGGCGCTGGAGCGGCTGCGTGGGGTCTGGAAGGATTAACGCTATTGCGCGGCGAAGAGTGACTGCTTGCCGCAACTCCCTGTAGGAGCCTGCGGACTCGAGGCCCGACGTTCAGGGGGTATACTCGCGCCCATCGCAAACACATCCTGAGACACATCCATGAGCCTCCCTCTCTCCGCGACGCCTGAGCGCAAGTTCGGCACGCCGCTGATCGCTTTCATCCTGTTGGTGATCGGCGCTCTGTTCCTTCAATCCGCTGTCGGCGGCAAGCAAGTCTTGCTGCTGATCGTCGGCGCAGCGCTGGGCCTGACCCTGTACCACGCCGCATTCGGCTTCACCTCCGCCTGGCGCGTGTTCATCAACGAGCGCCGCGGCGCAGGCCTGCGGGCGCAGATGGTCATGCTGTCGATTGCCGTAGTGCTGTTCTTCCCGGCCCTGGGCGCAGGCACGCTGTTCGGCACGCCGGTCACCGGGTTGGTCGCGCCAGCGGGCGTTTCGGTGGTGTTCGGGGCGTTCATCTTCGGCATTGGCATGCAGATGGGCGGCGGCTGTGCATCGGGCACCCTGTTCACCGTGGGCGGCGGCAACGCGCGGATGCTGGTGACCCTGCTGTTCTTCATCATCGGTTCGGTGATCGCCACTCACCACGCTGACTGGTGGTTCTCCCTGCCGTCGTTCCCGGCCACCTCCATCGTCAAGACCTTCGGCGTGGTGCCTGCGCTGATCATGAGCCTGGCGCTGTTCGCCGTGATCGCGCTGGTCACGATCAAGCTGGAAAAACGCCGTCATGGCGAACTGGAAGCTGCGGTCACCAGCGAGCACGTGGGCCTGCGTCGTTTCCTGCGTGGCCCGTGGCCGCTGGTCTGGGGCGCGATTGCCTTGGCGCTGCTCAACTACGCGACCCTGGCCCTGGCCGGTCGCCCGTGGGGCATCACCTCGGCGTTCGCGCTGTGGGGCGCGAAAGTCGCGAGCAGCCTGGGCGTCGACGTCGGCAGCTGGGTGTTCTGGCAGATGCCAGCGAACGCCAAGGCGCTGGCGGCTCCGGTGTGGGAAGACATCACCACCGTCATGGATATCGGCATCATGTTGGGTGCGGCGGTGGCGGCGGGGCTTGCAGGACGTTTCTCGCCAAGCCTGAAGATTCCGACCCTTTCGCTGATTGCGGCGGTGCTCGGTGGTCTGCTGCTGGGTTATGGCTCGCGTCTGGCGTACGGCTGCAACATCGGCGCGTACTTCAGCGGCATCGCATCGGGCAGCGTGCATGGCTGGCTGTGGCTGATCGCAGCGTTTGCGGGTAACGCGGTGGGCGTACGCATCCGGCCGTTCTTCTTTGAAGGCGAGCGTCGTCCGGTGGTGTTGAGCCCGCTATCGCGTCGTGACTGTGAAAGGCCGGTTCCTCACAGACTACAACCGCGGGCAAGCGCGCTCCTAAAGAAGCTTTACTTCTGAATTTGCTGTTTGGCGACCTTGACGATGTTCTCTGTCGTGAACCCGAACTTGGCCTGCAGCTTGTCGATCGGCGCCGACGCACCAAAGCTGTTCATCACGATTTTCGCGCCGGTCTGGCCGACGTAACGGTCCCACCCCAGCGGCCCGGCCTGTTCCACCACCACTCGCGCTTTCACGTCCGGCGGCAACACGCTGTCGCGGTAAGCCTTGCCCTGATGCTCGAACAGCTCCCAGCTCGGCATCGACACCACGCGTGCGGCAACGCCTTCGGCCTTGAGCTTCTCGAACGCCTCAACGGTCATGCCGACTTCGCTGCCCGTGGCGATCAGGATCACATCGACCTTGCCGTCCACTGCGTCGGCCAACACATATGCCCCTTTCGCGACGCCCTCGGCACTGGCGTATTTCGCGCGATCCAGCGTCGGCATGGGCTGGCGTGACAGTACGATGCAGCTGGGCCGGTTGGTCTGGGCCAGGGCGATTTTCCAGGCCTCTTCGGTTTCGTTGGCATCGCCTGGGCGCAAGGTCAGCAGGCCGGGCGTGGCGCGCAGCTGGGTCAGGTGCTCGATGGGCTGGTGAGTCGGGCCATCCTCGCCCACGCCGATGGAGTCGTGGGTAAAGACGAACACCACCGGCAACTCCATGATCGCCGCCAGGCGAATCGGCGGCTTCATATAGTCGCTGAACACCAGGAAGGTCGAGGTGTACGGGCGGATGTAGGACAGCGCCAGGCCATTGGCAATTGAGCCCATGGCGTGTTCGCGGATACCGAAATGCAGGTTGCGACCGCTGTAGTTGCTCGCCTCGAAGCTGCCTGCCCCCTCGAATGTCAGGTTGGTCTTGGTCGACGGCGAAAGGTCCGCCGAGCCGCCGATCAGCCATGGGATCTGCTGGGCAAAACCGTTGAGCACCTTGCCGCCTGCCGCACGGGTCGCAATGCCTTTGGCATCGGCGTCGAAACTGACGGCCGTGTTGCGCCAGCCCTCGGGCATCTCGCCCTGACGCATGCGCTGAAGCTCATCGGCCAGCGCCGGTTGTTCTTTCTCAAAGCGGGCGAAGGTGTCCTGCCAAGCTTTGTAATCCCCACCGTTGCGCGCCAGCAGCGCATCACGCAGGTAATGGCGGGCCTCTTCAGGCACCAGAAAACTGCTGTTCTCGTCCCAGCCATAGGCCTTTTTGGTCAGCTTGATTTCGTCCTCACCCAGCGGCTCGCCATGGGCTGAGGCGGTGTTGTGTTTATTCGGCGAGCCGAAGCCGATCACGCTGTCGACCACGATCAGGGTCGGCGCGTCGCTGGTCTGCTGGAAGGTCTGGATCGCCTCGGCCAGCGCCGCGGCGTCGTTGGCGTCCTTCACGTGCAGGGTTTTCCAACCGTAGCCTTCGAAGCGCTTGAGCGGATCGTCGCTGTAGGCAAGTTCGGTGTGGCCTTCGATGCTGATGGTGTTGTTGTCGTAGATCCAGCACAGGTTCGACAGCTTCAGATGGCCGGCCAAGGACGCCGCTTCAGCGGTCACGCCTTCCATCATGTCGCCGTCGCCGCAGAGCACGTAGACGTTGTAATCGAACAGTGTGGCGCCTGGTTTGTTGAAGTGCTCACCCAGCCAGCGCTCGGCCATGGCCATGCCGACGCTGTTGGCGCAGCCTTGGCCGAGGGGACCGGTGGTGGTTTCAACGCCCGTGGTCATGCGGTATTCCGGATGCCCCGGCGTCTTGGAGCTCAGTTGGCGGAATTGCTTGATGTCCTCAAGGCTCACGGCCGGTTTGCCCGAAGGGTTGCCGTGTTCGTCGATCTCCACCACGCCCGCCAGATGCAGCAGCGAGTACAGGAGCATCGACGCATGGCCCACCGACAGCACGAAGCGATCGCGATTCGGCCAGTCAGGGTGTTCCGGGTGATAACGCAGGAAGTCTTTCCACAGCGTGTAGCCCACCGGCGCCAGCGCCATGGGCGTGCCGGGGTGGCCGGAGTTGGCCTTCTGCACGGCGTCCATGGCCAGGGTGCGGATGGTGTTGATGGTCAGTTGGTCGCGTTGGTCATGTGCTGCAGGTCGTTCGGTGTCGGACGCGCTCATTGACGTTCTCCTCGTGACATAGCGTGGAAACTCCCAGATAGGTGTTGAGCACGGGGAGGACGGGTTCGTTCCATGAATAATCCGTCACCTGACGGCCTTTGGCATTTGGTTACATATCGACGGCTTCTCACAGCGAACGATATGTGCGTCCTGCATTCGAACCCCTTTGGGATCCTGGCCTGTTGCCGGGGCCATGTGCTTTGAAACGGGGGTGGCCTTTGCAGGAAACGATCATCAAGAAATACCGCGCCATGATCAGGACGTTTACCTACATCGGTTGGTCGCTCTTCTGGCTGCTGATCTGGGACGTGATTGTCACGGTGGACTTCATGCTCTACCTGGAGCGCAAGATCACCTTGCCGTCCATGCCGCTGACGCTGCTGGGTTCGGCGCTCGTCGTGCTCACCAGCTTCCGCAATTCCAGTGCCTACAACCGCTGGTGGGAAGCACGCACGTTATGGGGCTCGCTGGTGAACAATTCCCGCAGCTACGCGCGCCAAGTGCTGACGCTGATCGACGACGAAGGCGAGCTCAATCCGGTCAAGGCCGTACTGCTGCGTCGTCATGTGGCCTACGTCGAATGCCTGTCCGCCCACTTGAAAGGCGGCGACTGCGGCGAGGACGTGACGGCGATGATTTCCCGCGAGGAATACGAACGACGCACCCGCACCAACAACTTTCCCAACGACATCCTCAATGTGTCTGCCGCGATTCTGGCCGACGAATACAAGGCCGGGCGCCTGGACAGCATTCGTCTTGAGCGGCTGGAAGCGACGCTGGTGGAGATTTCCAACTGCCAGGGCGGCATGGAGCGGATTGCCAACACGCCCCTGCCTTATCCCTACGTGACCTTTCCGCGGCTGTTCATCACGCTGTTCTGCATCATCGTGCCGATCGGTCTGGTGGAAACACTGGGCTGGTTTACGCCATTGGCCTCGACGGTCGTGGGATTCATGCTCCTGGCCATCGAGAAAATCGGCACCGACCTGCAGAGCCCCTTCAAGGCCTCCGAGCACGAGATTCAAATGAAGGCGCTGTGCGCGAATATTTCAGGGAATCTGAATTCGATGTTGCGCGATGCTACTGAAAAGCAACGATAGTGATTCGGTGGGATATGTGGGGGCACAACCTGTGGGAGCCGGCTTGCTGGCGAAAGCGGTGGGTCAGCCACCCAAAAGGTGACTGATACGACGCATTCGCCAGCAAGCCGGCACCCACAAATTTATAAACCGGCGCCGCGATCAAGTGCCGGGCGTGTTGTTGGTCCACACCCGCGTCCGCGCACGTTCGGCATCGCGCGGCAACGGCGTCAGGGTATAAAGCGTTTTCATCGCTTCGGCCGTCGGGTACAGATTCGGGTTGTTGCGGATCGCCGGGTCCACCTTGTCCGTCGCGTCCTTGTTCGGGTTCGGGTAGCCCACGAAATCGCTGATCGGCGCGATCACTTCAGGCCGCAGGAGGTAGTTGATGAACGTATGCGCATCTTCCACATCTTTGGCGCCTTTGGGGATGGCCAGCATGTCGAACCAGATCGGCGCGCCTTCCTTCGGCAAGCGCATGTCCACGACCACGCCGTTTTTCGCTTCCTTGGCCCGGTTCGCCGCTTGCGAGAAGCTGCCCGAGTAACCGACCGCCACGCAGATGTCGCCGTTGGCAATGTCAGCCATGTACTTGGACGAGTGGAAATAGGTGATGTACGGGCGGATCTTCATCAGCAAGGCTTCTGCCTTGTCGTAGTCCTTTGGATTCTTGCTGTTCGGATCAAGCCCCAGATGTTGCAGGGCCAGCGGCAGAATCTCTGAAGGCGAATCGAGCAGCGTCACGCCGCACTGCTTGAGCTTGCTGATGTTCTCTTCCTTGAAGATCAGATCCCAGCTGTCCACCGGCGCCTTGTCGCCCAGCACGGCCTTGACCTTGTCCGGGTTGAAGCCGATCAGGATGGTGCCGTACATGTACGGCACGGCAAACTTGTTACCCGGATCGTTGGACTCCAGCAGCTTCATCAGGCTTGGATCGAGGTGCGAATAATGGGTCAGCTTGCTCTTGTCCAGCGGCTGGAACACCCCGGCCTGAATCTGCTTGGCCAGAAACACGTTGGACGGCACCACCACGTCGTAGCCGGAGTTGCCGGTCAAAAGCTTGGCTTCCAGGGCTTCGTTGCTGTCGAAGATGTCGTAGATCAGCGGGACCTTGGTGTCCTTCTTGAAGTTCTCCAGGGTCTGCGGCGTGATGTAGTCGAACCAGTTGTAAACGCGCAGGGTTTTCGGCTCTTCGGCCTGCACTACGCCACTGAGCATCGCCGCACACAGGGCGGGAGCGATAAAGCGCTTGAGTCTGTTCATTGTTGTCTCTCTTCTCATTCGCAGGGGTCAGACGCGTTCAAAACCTTCCAGCACGTTCACGGCATTGATGCCGATTTCCTCGACGGCATAGCCGCCTTCCATCACAAACAAAGTAGGTTTGCCCAAGGCGGCGATGCGTTCGCCCATGCGCAGGTAATCGGGGCTGTCGAGCTTGAATTGCGAGATCGGGTCGTCCTTGAACGTGTCCACGCCCAGCGACACCACGACGATGTCGGCGCCGAAACGATCAATTTCGTCACAGGCCTTTTCCAGCGCAGCACTCCAGGCGGCCCAGTCGCTGCCCGCCGCCAGTGGGTAGTTGAAGTTGAAGCCTTCGCCTGCGCCTTCCCCCCGTTCGTCTTCATAACCGAGGAAGAACGGGAATTCAGCTTCCGGGTGGCCATGGATCGAGGTGAACAGCACGTCGCTGCGCGCGTAGAAAATCGACTGCGTGCCGTTGCCGTGGTGGTAGTCGACGTCGAGGATCGCGACCTTTTTATGGCCCTGATCAAGGAACGCCTGAGCGGCGATGGCGGCGTTGTTCAGGTAGCAATAGCCGCCCATGACGTCGCTGGCAGCGTGGTGTCCCGGTGGGCGGCACAGGGCAAACGCGCTGCGCGCACCGTTCTGGATGGCGGCCTGTGCGGTGAGGGCGACCTGGGCTGCGCTGTACGCGGCTTGCCAGGTGCCGGCGGTGATCGGCGCACCGGCATCGAAGGTGTAGTAACCCAGCTGGCCATGCAGGCTGGTGGGGATGACCGAGCGCAGCGTGCGCGCCGGCCAGGTGTAAGGCAGCAGGTCGCCTTCCGGGTTGGTGGCGGCCCAGCGGTCCCAGGCCCCTTTGAAGAAGTCCAGAAATGCTTCGGTGTGAATGCGTTTGATCGGCTCGATGCCGAAATCCTGCGGGCCTTCCACGGCGCCGATCTCGCGATCCTTGACCCGTTGCAGCACATGGTCGGCGCGCGATGGCATCTCGAAGCAGGGCATCAGCTTGCCATCGATCAGTTCGCAGCGGCCGTGGTGCAGATGATGATCGTCAGAATAGACCGTCAGCATTCTCTTGTTCTCCTGTGGACTAAGGTGTCCGACATTCTTGTGGCGGACGGCTTTCTGGAGAACGACGCAAACGGCCAAAAGGGGATTGATTCGGCCATAAAAGCTGTCCGCAAATCGCCCCTGAATAGGGCGGCCTGCCCCGTTTGGAGGCGTGGGCTTGGGTCGTAACTTTCGTGGCGGGTGACATTCCTTGTAGGAGTGAGCTTGCTCGCGATAGGCGTCTGGCTGACACCACAGTGGTGACTGGCAAACTGCTATCGCGAGCAAGCTCACTCCTACAGTTCATCCAGGGCATTCAAACAGGTGCTCAAACCCTGAACTGACTCGGCGCCACCCCGCTCCAGCGAATGAACGCATGCCGAAAGCTCGCCGTTTCACTGAACCCCAAGACATCGGCAATGTGATGAATCGGCAGCTGATCATCCTGCAACAACTGCTTGGCCCGCTCGAAGCGAAGCTCGTCGAGCAACTGTTGATAGCTGCTGCCGGTGGCCTGCAAATGACGGCGCAGGGTGCGTTCGGAGCAGTTCATCTTCTGCGCGAGCTGCCGCAGGCTCGGTGAGTTATCGAGTTGGTCGGCGAGCAGATGACGGATGCGCCCCAGCCAGGCCTGACGCCCGGTGAACTCGATGTTCTGCCGGCGGCAACGCTCGCGCATGTCGCGATGGGTGACGGGGTCGGCGAGGGTCAGGGGCTGATCGAGCCAGCGCCTGTCGAAGGCAAAGGCGTTGTCTTCGGCATTGAACTGCAGTTCGCAGGCAAAGCTCTCGCGGTAACTGGGCTGATAACCCGGGGCGCGGTGGGCGAAGCGCGCAGCCAGCACGGGCAGCGGTTTGCCCAGCAGGTCATCGCAGATCACCTTGAGCGACGCCATGCACAACTCGGCGTTGAACACCCGCAGGCCTTCGTCATCGCGATAGTCGCTGGCACTGAACCAGATGCGCTCGCCGTCCTCGATCAACTGCAGCTCGAACAGCGTGCCCAGCAACGCCGGGTACTCCAGCGCCAGGCGCAGGGCGTCACCGAAAGTGGCACTGGTGAGCAAGGCGTAACCGAGAATCCCGTAAGACGACACATGCATGCGCCGCCCCAGCGGCAAACCGATCTCCCGACGCAACGCCACGGCGTTGGCGCAGACCTGCATTTCCTGAAAGGTGGTGATGCGAATGTCCGGCCGGCTCAGGTCCGCTTCGGTGATCCCACTCCCGGCCAGCAACGCTTCACTGCCCCATCCCTCGGCCGAAAACGTCTCCAGCACCAGCGAGACGGCGTTGAGGGTGGTGAGGTGAGAATGAAGCATGAGGGCATTCCGATTGTTTTTTGATCGGAAGGGGGGAGCAAGAGATGTGCCGGAGCGACCGACGTGGTGCGTTGTAGTAATTGGACACCCTTATGCGCGTGGCGATCCGATAGACCGGACTACGTTTATGAACGGTTGTCGGATTTGATATTCGATGTCGACAAAACATACCCGTTACGGGTATATGCTATCGGGTGACTGGATGACAGTGTTCAAGCGAAGGGAGTTCGCCAGGTGGCAGGCAGATGAAAAGCTTGCGGACAGTGCGTTATGCAAAGCGGTACAGGAAATGGAAAGCGGGCTGGTCGACGCCGATTTGGGTGGGTGTCTTTACAAAAAACGAATCGCGAGAGACGGCGCAGGCAAGAGCGGTGGTCACCGGACTTTGCTGTCGGCGAGGGTAGGGGGGGTCCGTTATGTGTTCTTGTTCGGCTTTGCAAAAAGTGCACGCGCCAATATCTCCGTTGAAGAAAAGAAAGCGTTGCGCTATGCGAGCAGCGTTTTTTTGGGCCTGTCGCCGGAGGCTCTGGCATTGGCAATACAGGTTGGAACGTTAGAGGAGGTCAATTGTGACCAGTAAAATTATCGAGTCGCTACGCGCCGATCTGTCAGAACTTCATCAGGCAGGTGTCGTGAGCAAGGTGACAATGCGTGAGTTTGAGTCGATCTGCCCAACGCCCGTCAGAGAATTGACCGCGTCAGATATTCGAGACCTCAGATTGGCGCTGAATTTCAGTCAGCCGGTTTTTGCGTTGCATCTCAACACCACGGCATCGACGATCCGCAAGTGGGAGCAGGGCGATAGCCGACCCGCCGGGCCGGCATTGAAGCTACTGAACGTGCTCGCCGACAAGGGGTTGCAGGCGATCATTTGAGAATGCAGAGCTACCGCAACTCCCCACACACATCCAGCTCCACCAAGCGGCGCACTTCATCCGCTGGCAGGCCCGCGCCAAGCAGCGCATGCAGTTTGCCGAACGCCGCTTCGCGGGTCATGCCGCCGCCGGACAGCACGCCGACGCCGCGCAGGCGACTGCCGGCTTCGTAGACGTCCAGCTCCACGCCGCCTTCATGGCATTGGGTGATCGCGATCACGCAGATACCTTGCTCGCGGGCGCGTTGCAGGCTGTCGAGGAAGGCCGGGTTGTCGCTGGGGCCGGTGCCGCTGCCGAAGCATTCCAGGATCAGGCCCTGGATGCCGCTGGCGATCAGCGCGTTCAGCTGCGCTGCGCCGATGCCGGGGAACAGTGGCAGCACGGCAACGTTGGCGAGCGTCTTCGGTTGACGATAATCCAGTGTTTCAGGCAGCGTGCCGACGGCCTCACCGCCGCGGGAGCGGTTCAGTGCGGCAAAAGGGTTACGGCCGAAGCTGCGGATTTTCGCGCAGCGGGTAGGTTGCATCAGCTCGCCGTGGAAGTACAGGTGCACCCCCGACGGCAGGCCTTTGCCCAGTGCTTGCAGGGCGCCGTTGACGTTTTCCCAGGCATCGCTGTCGGGTACGCCAGCGGGCAGCATGGAGCCGGTGAATACCACCGGGGCATCGAGCCCCAGCAGTTGGAAGCTCATGGCCGCTGCGCTGTAGGCCAGGGTGTCGGTGCCATGCAGGATCAGCACGGCATCGCAGCCCTTGGCTTGAACGGCGTCAACCACCGCCTCGCGCAGACGCTGCCAGTAGGCAGGCGTCATGTTGGCGCTGTCGATCAGGGGAGACATCTCGCGGAACTGCCACTGGGGCACCACCAGGTCAGGCTGGCCGGCCAGCTGGTCGGCCATGCGCGCCTCGAAACCGGAGGCGGGCGCCAGGCCGTTTTCGCTGGCCTGCATGCCGATGGTGCCGCCGGTGTAGAGCACCATCACGTGCTGGGCCGCAGCGGAGGGTTCGCGATTCATGGAAGTCTCCCTGTACTGACTGCTGATGATTAACGTGCGTCGACCGCCGGATTACCCGCTGCCGTTTCAGGCTTGGCTGCAGGTTTACCAACGCCGGGCTTTGGCCAGGCCTTGAGGTCCAGATCCAGATCGGGGAACTGACTGGAGTCGAACACCGGCGTCTCGATGCCCGCCTTACGCTGTGCATCGTAGTCGTTGAGGATACGCAAACCGATCTTGAACAGCATGGCCAGTGCGATCAGGTTGACGAACGCCAGCAGGGTCATGGTGATGTCGGCAAAGGCGAACACGGTGCCCAGGTCTTCCACGGCGCCCCACATGATCAAGGCCAGCACCAGGGCGCGGTAGCTGATCAGCGCCTTGCGGCTCTCGCCCAGCAGGAAGCGCAGGCTGTTTTCGCCCAGGTAGTAGTTGTAGAGAATCGAGGTGAACACGAACAGCGCCAGTGCCACGCTGATGAACAGACGACCCCAGTCGCCCACGACCGCGGCCAGCGAGTTCTGGGTCAGCGCGATGCCGTCGCCTTCGAAGCCCGGGGTGTAGAAGCCGGAAAGCAGAATCAGCAACGCCGTACAGGTGCAGATGACAAAGGTGTCGAGGAACACGCTGAACGCTTGAACCACGCCCTGTGCCACCGGGTGCTGAACTTCAGCGACCGCGGCCACGTTCGGGGCGCTGCCCAGACCGGCTTCGTTGGCGAACACGCCGCGCTTGACGCCCATGACGATCGCGCTGCCCACCAGGCCGCCGAAGACTTCGTCCATGCCAAAGGCGCTTTTGACGATGGTCATCAGCATGTGCGGAACGTGTTCGAACTGCACGCCGATCACGTACAGGGTCACGCCGATGTAGACCAGGGTTTTGACTGGAACGAGCAGGTCGGCCACCGCCGCGATGCGTTTGATGCCGCCCACGAACACCAGACCCAGCAACACGGCCAGCCCGATACCCGAGTAGCCAGGCGAGACGCCGAAGGCGTTGTTCAGCGAGTGGGTAACGGCGTGGGACTGCAGGCCGTTGAACGCGAAGCCGAAGGTCACCAGCAGCAGAACCGCCATGACCATGCCCAGCCAGCGCTTGCCCAGGCCGTGCTGAATATAGAAGGAAGGGCCGCCGCGATACTGCCCTTCGGAGTCGCAGCGCTTGTACAGCTGGCCGAGGGAACATTCGAAGAAGCTGCTGGCCATGCCGACGAGGGCCGTGACCCACATCCAGAACACCGCGCCCGGACCGCCCAGGGTCACGGCGATGCCGACACCCGCAATGTTACCGGCGCCGACGCGGCCAGCCAGGCTCAGCATCAGGGCCTGGAACGAGCTCAACTGACCGGAGCTGCTGCGCAGGCTTTCGCGAAACACCGCGAACATGTGAAAGAAGTGACGTAATTGAACGAAACGCGAGCGAATCGTGAAATATCCACCGAGCCCGACAATGAGCACGATCAGCAGTTTTCCCGAGAGGAAGTCGTTG
>CAURWS010000010.1:0-18794 GCA_963528485.1 uncultured Pseudomonas sp.
TTTTTTCTTTTTTTGTGCATTGTGTTGTTCTTGTTTTCTATGGACAGGGCTTCAATCCGCGCTCCTACAGGGCACCTGCTGCCATCACGACCAAATGTTTCAATCCGCACACAGTCCTCGGCAACTTCCCGCTTCTTCCCTCTATAATGCGGCCCACATCAACCGTACTTATCGACCCCGCACGTGACCCGGCCCGGGTCTCTCAATCAGGTGCCGTACATGGATTTCAACCCGATCGACCTCATTCTTCACCTCGACGTCTACCTCGACATGCTGGTGACCAACTACGGCACCTGGGTCTACGCGATCCTCTTCCTGGTGATTTTCTGTGAGACGGGGTTGGTCGTAACGCCTTTCCTGCCGGGTGATTCCCTGCTGGTCATCGCCGGCGCCGTGGCCGCTGGCGGCGCCATGGACCCTGTGCTGCTGGGCTGCCTGCTGATGGCTGCGGCGATCATCGGCGACAGCACCAACTACGTCATTGGCCGCACAGTCGGCGACAAGCTGTTCAAGAACCCCGACTCGAAGATCTTTCGCCGCGACTACCTGACCAAAACCCACGAATTCTACGAGCGACATGGCGGCAAGACCGTGACCCTGGCACGCTTCCTGCCAATCATCCGCACCTTCGCCCCGTTCGTCGCAGGTCTGGGCAAGATGAACTACTTCCGGTTTCTGGGTTTCAGCGTGCTGGGTTCGATCCTCTGGGTCGGCAGCCTGGTCGCTCTGGGCTACTTCTTCGGCAACATCCCGTTCATCAAGAAGAACCTCACCCTGCTGGTCCTGGCGATCATCCTGCTGTCGCTGCTGCCGATGATCCTTGGTCTGGTGCGCAGCCGCATGGGCCGCTCTGCCGCTGCGCGCTGAGTCATGTGGTCGCTCGGCGACTGGCTCAAACGTCGCACGCTGGCGCGCCATCCCGTCGACCCTGAACTGTGGGAGCGGGTGCGCCAGCGCTTGCCGATGCTCGATGGCATCAGCGACGAAGAGGACCGCTACCTGCGCGACAGCTGCGTGCTGTTCCTGCGCGCCAAACACCTCACGGCACTGGAAGGCGTCGAGCTGGACGACGAGTCGCGCCTGTTCCTCGCCGCGCAGGCGCAATTGCCGTTGCTCGCCCTGGGTGACCTGAACTGGTATCAGGGCTTTCACGAAATCATCCTCTACGGCGACGACTTCATCAGCCCGCAACGCCATCGCGACGCAAGCGGCATCGAGCACGAGTGGGATGGCGAGCACAGCGGCGAAGCCTGGTCTCAGGGCCCGGTCATCCTGGCCTGGCCCGGCGTGCTCAGCAGTGGCGGCTGGGAAGCCTACAACCTGGTGATCCACGAGCTGGCGCACAAACTCGACATGCTCAATGGCGACGCCAACGGCCTGCCACCGCTGCATCGCGACATGCGCATCGCCGACTGGGCCAGCGCCATGCAGGGCGCGTTCGACGACATGAACCGCCAGCTGGACGCCGACCCCGACGCCGAAACGGCCATCGATCCGTATGCCGCCGAGAACCCCGCCGAATTCTTTGCCGTCACCAGCGAGTACTTCTTCAGCGCCCCGGATTTGCTGGTTGAGGCGTACCCGGCCGTCTATGAACAGCTCAAGGCGTTCTATCGGCAGGATCCGCTGGCGCGCCTTGTGGCACTTCAAGCGCAAAACCCGGTCTATCAGGCTCAACACGACGCTCAGGACTGATCGGTGTACATGGTATCCGTTACCAAATATGCCTATAATCCGGGCCACTTTTTGGCGTCGCACGCCAGATTCTGAATGGTCAACCAAGGGGGCAAAGCCCAATGAGCTACAGCAAGATTCCGGCCGGCAAAGACCTGCCGAACGACATCTACGTCGCAATCGAAATCCCGGCCAACCACGCGCCGATCAAGTACGAAATCGACAAAGATAGCGACTGCCTGTTCGTTGACCGTTTCATGGCCACCCCGATGTTCTACCCGGCCAACTACGGTTTCATCCCCAACACCCTGGCCGACGACGGTGACCCCCTCGACGTGCTGGTCGTGACCCCATACCCGGTCGCGCCAGGCTCGGTTATCCGCGCCCGTCCAGTCGGCGTGCTGAACATGACCGACGACGGCGGCGGCGATGCCAAAGTCATCGCAGTGCCTCACGACAAGCTGTCCCAGCTGTACGTCGACGTGAAGGAATACACCGATCTGCCACCGCTGCTGATCCAGCAGATCGAGCACTTCTTCGCGAACTACAAAGATCTCGAAAAAGGCAAATGGGTCAAGATCGAAGGCTGGGCTGGCGCAGACGCCGCTCGCGAAGCCATCACCAAATCGGTAGCTGCCTACAAAGGCTGATCCTGTTCTGCCTGCGAAGCGTTCGCCGCTTCGCAGGTGGTCCCCTCGCTCCTCCTCTCTTTCAGTTTTTTTGCGCCTGGATGTTTAAAACGACAGCGCATCAAACACACTGTTTATCGCGACACATCCTCTTACCCCTTCGCACAACAATGAATTAACGCCTCTTCCATTCTTCGCGCGCTAATTGATTATTTGCGCTCGCATTCCCTGAAAATGCCGTCCTTCATGGCGTGCCGGGCACTGTTGATCGAACTTCAACAATCAAAGAAAGCCCCTACAAAAACACTCGAACGTCGTAATCCTTCCTACCCGTTTCAAACTTGACCCCCTGCGCATTTGAACACTTCGTTCATTTAAACGAAGTTGAACCACACGTAAACTTCGGCCCATGAATACATCAGGTGATCGACTACGCGTCCTTCTGCGGGAGTGTCATCTCTCCGCAACAGACTTCGCCGCCAACCGCAAGGTAACGCCGCAACACGTGAACAACTGGTTCAAACGCGGCATTCCCATGGCGCGTATGGAAGAAGTCGCTGAGCTGTTAAGCGTCAACGTCCGCTGGCTGCGCAGCGGCGAGGGCCCCAAGCACCCCGGAGAAGGCCGCGACAAACACAGTGTGGACGGCGCCCCCGGATCGCGAAGCGAACGCACAAGCGCGCGCGAGGAACTGGACATGCCCCTCTACACCGAACTGCAGACCCAACACCCGGGCAGGACCGCCGTCAGCGAAGCGCCCAGCCAGAAGGTGCGCCTGGCCCGGCGCGTGCTCGACGCCATGGACGTCGAGCAACACAACGCCATCTGCGTGGCCATGGTCGGCAACAGCATGGCCGACAAGATCCAGGACGGCTCGCTGATCGGCGTCGACCGCGGCCGCGTGCAGGTCATCGACGGCGAAATGTACGCCCTTGAACACGACGGCATGCTGCGGGTGAAGTACCTCTATCGCCTGCCCGGCGGCGGTTTGCGCCTGCGCAGCCACAACGCCGGCGAATACCCCGACGAGATCTTCAGTGCCGAACAGATCCAGGCGCAACACATCCAGGTGCTGGGCTGGATCTTCTAGTGGTCGACCCTCAACAATCGCCGCCACCCCGCGACAATGCCCTGATTCATAAGGAAAAGGACAAATGGCAACGCATCAAGACTGGGCAGACGCGGCGAGAGTGGGTATCCTGCACGCCTTCGTTTCAACACCCCTTGGCTACCCGCCGATGGGTGATCGACGCGGTAAAGTCTTCGCGACCAGCCTCGTCTACCTGACAAGCGCCTGCATGCAGCGCGCACTTTTGCGGATGGGTGCGGTTAGCCAAAAACTAGCCAAATCCGTC
Source organism: uncultured Pseudomonas sp. (assembly GCA_963528485.1). GTDB lineage: Bacteria > Pseudomonadota > Gammaproteobacteria > Pseudomonadales > Pseudomonadaceae > Aquipseudomonas. The sequence goes on from CAURWS010000010.1 coordinate 3,659, forward strand.
ACCGAGAAGCCGGCCACAAGCCGGCTTTTTAACTTCCCTTTGAAAAACATCCAACACCCGCTTCCCATCGCGGCGGCGTAAACCTGCGCCCCGCAAACCGGCAATCAATGGATTGAGCGCCTCACTGCAACACTACAGGGAGTTCCTCATGAGCTATCGCAACAAGACCTATATCGCCTTCGCCAGCGAAGACATCAACTGCTATCGACTGATGACCGCCTGGAAAGAGCACGAAAACATCGACTTCAACTTCTATAACGCCCATGACTTGTTTATCGCCCGCGACACCAGCACGCCCGAGACGATAAAACGCAACTTGCGCGAACGTTTGAAAAACGCCAAGCAAATCATTCTGCTCGGCAGCCCTGATTGCAAACGCAAGGGCGGTGACGGGGATTCTTTTCTGGCGTATGAAATTGAAGTGATCCTCGAGCTCGACTTGCCCATCGTGATCGCCAACCTCTGCCAGACCCGCACGATCGTCAATGCCAACATTCCAAAGCCGATCCTCGACGCCAAGCACTTCACAGCGTCGGTCTCTTTCCAGCCGAAGATCATCCAGCACGCCTTGGACAACTACGCCAGCAGCTACGCAGAAAGCGACAAGCAAGGCAGCCATCAGTATGGCGAACAGACCTACACGGGCCTGGGCCTGTGAAAGCCATCCTTCAGGACATGAAGACCTGGCGCTTCTGGCGCCACTTCCTGATGACGCTGTTTGCCTGTCTGGGCGCGCTGTCCACGGCCATGCAAACGTTCAACGCCGCCAATCCCGACAGTCATCTGCTGGAGGGGTACAACGTGTTGGCGGGGATCATCGTGTTGTCTGCGTTGGCCGCGATCATCTGGTCGTGGCCCCGACCGATTGCCGAAGACTACAACGCGCCGAAGACGCGAATCAGCATCGTGCCGGGCAACATCCTAGAAGAGACCGGCCATCTGGTTATCGGCATCAATGACACCTTCGACACCGAAACCCCGAACATCATCGCCACCTCAAGTCTGCAAGGGCAGGCGCTGCAGGTGCTGTATGGCGGCGATCTCAAGCAGCTGGATGCACATCTGGACCAGGCGCTGGCCAGCAAGCCGATCATCGGCACGCTGGTCAAAGCGGGGAAACAGGCGCAGTACGGTGTTGGCTCGGTGGCGACGGTCAAACATGCCCACCGCCTGATTTTCTTCCTCGCCTACTGCAAGATGGACGCCCTCAACGTCGCCCGCTCCACGCCCGACAAAGTCTGGAAAAGCCTGCTCGCGCTCTGGGCCGAAGTCTCGACCAGGGCCAACGGCGGGACGGTGTCGATCCCGGTCATCGGCGGCGGCCAGGCACGTCTTTCGAACCTGCTGCCTGCGCAAGACGCGATCCGCTTCACGCTGCTTTCGTTCATGTTCGCCTCGCGGGGCTCGAAGATCTGCGACGAACTGCGCATCGTCGTGCGTCCCGATGACTACAACCGGCTTGACCGGCTGGAGCTGCAATCGTTTCTGTCATCGCTGAGGTCCTCATGAGCCAGCAGACCAGCATCGACCTGCCCGACAATCACCGCTGCGCCTTCTGTGCGTACCTCAAGGGGGAGCGGCCCTACACCATCCTGTCGCGAACCGCCGACACCGCGACCTTCGTCACCCGCGAGCAGCGCGGCCATCCGCACCTATTGGTACTGCCCCTGCGACACATGCCCTCATTGCTGGAAATGACCGACCAGGAGATCACCGCCGTCGCCATCGAAGTGCGCAACGCCGCCATCCTGATCGAAGAGGCCTACGCCAAACCCGGCATCGCCGTATGGCAGAACAACGGCGTACCAGCCGGTCAGGCCATCAGCCACGTGCACTTTCACGTCGCCGGCACATTGCCTGGCGGCGGCACCGATTTTGGGGAAGTGCGCGAGCTGTCAGTGACCGAGACTGACGAGATTGCGCAGAGGCTGTTGAGCCATCGGCGGCTTTAGCCCGTGTCTCAATTGGCAGTACAACAGGCTTACCCGACGAATGGTACGGTGCTAACATCCGCGCCACCCTGTAGCACCTCAATGGAACGATCATTCAAAACAAGGAGAAAACGATGCGCGCTATCGGCAATTTTCTGTGGTTCATCCTCGGCGGAATCTTCATGGGCCTGGCCTGGTGGCTCGTCGGGATCTTCGCCTTCGTCACCATCATCGGCATCCCATGGGGCAGAGCCTGCTTCGTGATCGGCCAGTTTTCCTTCTTCCCTTTCGGCAAAGAAGCCATCAGCCGCAAAGAACTGCATCAGAAAGACGACATCGGCACCGGCAGCCTGGGCCTGCTGGGCAACATCGTCTGGTTCATCTTCGGCGGTTTCTGGCTGGCACTCGGGCACGTCATGTCCGCGCTGCTGTGCTTGATCACCATCATCGGCATCCCGTTCGGGATTCAACACCTGAAACTGGCCGGCATCGCACTGGCACCGATCGGCAAGACCATCGTGGCCAAGGAAGTGGCCGAGATGGCGAGGAAGGCGAATGCGCAGGAGTCGGTAAGGGCTTTGCGGGCTAACGCATAAAGGGGCGAATCTGAGCGCCGGGGCTGGAATGCATCGGCTTCACTTGAAATTTACCCTGATAACCCCTACTGTTCGCCCCAGCTCATCTACCATCCTTCGGGTGTCAGTGTAGAAGGAGTAACGGCCCCGTCCTCCTTTGGAGGGCGCGGCCAGCCTAATTCCCCCCGCTGTGCCTCTCCCAACGTTTTTCCAGCTTGCGCTGCTGATGCTCTCGCTCAACGGGATACGCCGTCCACGGCAGAACGTAGTCCTTACGCTCGTCCAGTACCACCAGATACTCAGCCGCAGCAAACCAGATCAGAACACGATGGCCTGAACCATTGGGCTCGCGCCAGACTTTCAACGACGCGTCATCAGCATTCTCGATAATGGGTCTTGGCCAGCGCATGCGTTCGCAACGGCGCAGGTCAGGTGTACGCTGCGCTTCGTCGCTGCCTTCGGAAATCATGTGCCAGAAGGTAGCTTCTTTCCCATGGATGACAGGGTGTCGCTTTAATCCTAAACGCTTGCCAGCGAAGGCTGGTTTGGACTCAACGAAGTCAGTGCAAAATATCCGGTAGATAGCCTCAAGGTAACGAGCGAAGTCACCACCGTGTGCTTTCAGCTCCTCAAGCGGGGGCAGCCATTGCGGCAAGCTCATACGCCACTGCTCCCGCTCCAGAAGAACAGATTGAACTTGGACTCGCGTAAAAGAGTGTTCTGCTTGAGGTTGTACTGGCTGCGCTCGCGAATCCGTTCGATCAAACGGGTTTTCGCGACACTGCCCTCCAGCCCGCGATGCAGATAGGAGAGGGCTCCGATCAACAAATCGGCGAGTTGCAGCTGCTCCGCCTCGTGCGAGTGGATGCGTTGAACACGGCGTATCACTTTTCGAGAAAAGTCGTAGGCGTTGTTAGCCAGAACCTCGTGAAGCTTGGCGACTTTCTCGTGTCCTAGCGTGTCCTTGATGTCGATATAGACGTGGTGGCCCGCATCCGGCTCAAAGATGGTCTTGAGCATCGAGAAATACATTTTGTAGTACCAGTCATCATGACTCTGCCGGTACTGCTCGTGATTCAGACGAGCTTTGTCAGCTACGACAAGAGCACGAAAATGCAGATCATCGTCATCGAAGAAGTAGTCGATGCAATCCAGATAGAACTGCACCTTGGCTGAACCCACCTTGGTCCACTTGATCTCGAAATCCCGGGGCAGCTTATGCCTGACCTTGATCTCGCGCAGGCGCTGGGAGATTTCCAGACGCTTGGCCTCGGGGCACCAGACGGCACCCAGGACCATGGCCTTATGGCCATCCTGTTCAAGGTGGCAGGACTCATCACAGTAAATATTGAAAGTCTCGGTCACTGGTCCACCCCCTGCTCGCCGAGGAAAATCGCCCTCAACCGCTCAATTGTCCAGCGCCACTTCGGTGTACTGGGTCGGCAGATCGTATTCTGATTCCCAAACATCCCGACCTCTCGCACAGCCTGGGAAAGTGGGACGGTCTGAAGCCATTCCACGGCAACGAAATACTCACAGCGTTCTGGATCATCAACGAACTCAGCGTGGTAGCTCCCTCGTGTGGCCGCCTCTAATAAAGAAGTGTCCACACCATTTCTCATCACCGTGAAATCGCACGCAGGCGCTGCAGGCGCGATGACCCGACAGACACCCACATATCCACGCTGCGGGATATTGACCCAGACTCTATCTCCAGGAGCCAACAGCTGTAACGTCCTGCTGTACCAGCTTCCGCCACCTCCAGAGATGAATCCATACTCAACGGCGTCCTCCCAGGATCGGGCACTGGATACGCCGTATGAGCAATAGAACTCACCATTCCAAGGCTCGTTGTGGGTCGCTCCTGCAGATACGGCATTGGCTTGCGTCTGAACCGGGTCCAGCAGCCAGGAACGGCTCAGCAATTGCTGGTCGACCGCCTGGAAGATTTGAAAGCAGAGGACGTTGATCGGAATATCCCGATCACTGAGGTACGACACTATGCGCTCGCTACTGGCATCAAGCTCCGTCGCGACGATGATGAGTTGATGGCTCTTGTTCAACTCGTCGTCGACCAAGAACCGGCCGAAGCGCTGCCGGAAGTCTTCATCCAGACTACGGCCGGGGCGAAAGCGCTTGTAAATCGCACCGATTTCTTCGTTACGCAGACTCTCCACCCACACGGCGTAGTCCAGTGCTTGGGCAACCACTTCACGGGGGGTGCGGTCTCGCTTGAGTTCGATCAACACCAGTGCGCCATCCGGAGCGATGGCAAGCAAATCGATCCGACCGCCCATGCCAGTACTTTCCTGCCGCCCAATCAGCATCCACTCATCCGAGAGGATGCTCGGGGCATTCACGATCATGTCTTCGAGAAACTGCTCACTGACCAGCCTGCTTGGGACGAGCTTCGTTGGTGAGGCATTGACAGTCCAAATATCCGTTTTGATTGGCAAATCCGAATCCCTTTAATCAACTGAAAAAAATCGTGCTGGAGCGCCGACGATTTTACCCTACCCCTCCAACCAAACCGCCACTACGACCAAAGACCCCCACCCCCGCCCCCTAAAGAACCATTTAGCCCCTCTCGCGATGCTCCTAGGATGAATCTCACTTGATGAGTGCACCTCTGGCCTTTCGGCCAAATAACCATAAGAAGAGGATTAATCAATGAGCAGCACGTTTTTCATTCCGTCTGTAAACATGATGGGCATCGGCAGTCTCGGCGAGGCGGTGGATGCCATTCGCAAATACGGTTTTCGTCATGCGTTGATCGTGACCGATGCCGGGCTGGCCAAGGCCGGGGTTGCCGACAAGGTGGCCGGGCTTCTGCAGGAGCAGGACATCAACGCGACGATTTTCGACGGCGCCAAGCCGAACCCGACCGTGAGCAATGTGGAAAACGGCCTGCTCAAGCTCAAGGCCAGCGGTGCCGACTTCATCATTTCCCTGGGCGGTGGCTCCCCCCATGACTGCGCCAAGGGCATTGCGCTGGTGGCGGCCAACGGCGGCGAAATCAGTGATTACGAAGGCGTCGACCAGTCTGCCAAGCCGCAACTGCCGCTGATCGCGATCAACACCACCGCAGGCACTGCGAGTGAGATGACGCGCTTTTGCATCATCACCGACGAAACCCGTCATGTGAAAATGGCCATCGTCGACCGCAACGTCACCCCGCTTCTGTCGGTAAACGATCCTTCCCTGATGGCGGCCATGCCGAAAGGTCTGACAGCGGCCACGGGCATGGACGCACTGACCCACGCCATCGAAGCCTACGTCTCCACCGCCGCCACGCCGATCACCGACGCCTGCGCACTCAAAGCGGTGGAGCTGATTTCCGCCAACCTGCGCACGGCCGTGGCCAACGGCAGCGACATGCCGGCGCGGGAGAACATGGCCTATGCGCAGTTCCTCGCGGGCATGGCCTTCAACAACGCCTCGCTGGGCTATGTGCACGCGATGGCGCACCAACTGGGCGGTTTCTACGACCTGCCCCACGGCGTCTGCAACGCGGTGTTGTTGCCCCATGTGGAGAGCTTCAACGCCAGCATCTGCCCCGCTCGCCTGAAGGACGTGGCCGCCGCCATGGGCATCGACACCCAGCGACTGGACAACGAACAAGGCGCGGCAGCCGCCATTGCGGCCATCCGCCAACTGTCTGGCGACATCGGCATCCCGGGCGGCCTCGCCGAACTGGGCGCCAAGGCCGATGACATCCCGACGCTCGCGGCCAACGCCATGAAGGACGCCTGCGGCTTCACCAACCCGCGCCCGGCGAATCAGGCGCAGATCGAAGAGATTTTCCGCACGGCGATGTAAGGTCATTCGGCGTTTATCAGGAGTCCCTTGGGGCTCCTGATTATTCCGGTTTTTTTGATAACCACCACCCGCCAAGCTTGGCCCCGATATTCCCGCTCCCCGATATGCAGGGTCTGAATGACCTGTTATTCCCCCAGCACGTGCTGCAGAAACAACCCCGCCGCCATCGACAACCCCTCCCGCGACCTCACGCACACGCTGAGTTCGCGGCTGGCCCAGTCGTCGTTCAGGCGCACGGCGCAGGCGCCGTCCATCCTGTAAATCCCGACGCTGCCCTCGGGCATGATGCCGATGCCGACGCCCGCCTGCACCATCAGGCACAGCGCATCGTAGCTAGAGACTTCCATGCGGATGTTCAGGGAGCGCCCCAGATCGTTGGCCGCCTTGATCAGCTGGAAATTCAGGTGCGTGCCGCTGCGCAGGGTGACGTATTCGTGGTTGAGGGTTTCGTGGAAGCTGATCGACTCACGCCCCGCCAGCGGGTGACCGTGGGGCACCAGCAATACCAGTCGATCGCTGCGAAACGGGAAGACTTCGATGTCCGCGCCATGGGGCAGACGCGTGAAGATACCGATGTCGGCGCGGTTTTCCGCCACGGCCTTGGTGATCGCCAGGCTTTGCTGTTCCTCCAGACTGACGTTGATCAGCGGGTAGAGCGTCATGAACGACTTGATCAGCCCCGGCATGAACTGGGTGATGGCCGAGATATTGGCCAGCACGTGCACCGACCCGCGACGCCCATGGGAGTAGTCGCGCATCTGCACGACGATCTCGTTGAGGTTGTTCAACGCGCTGCGGGCCATGAACAACAGCGAGAGCCCTGCGTCGGTCGGCGTGATGCCTTTGTTGGTGCGATTGAGCAGCCTCGAATCAAGCAACCCTTCCAGCTCGCTGAGCCGCTTGCTCACCGCCGCCGCCGCGATGTGTTCGCGCTTGGCGGCGGCAGCGATGGTGCCTTCTTCGACGACACTGACGAACAGGCGCAGCGAGACAGGATCGAGCTTCATGTGGGGTACCGGGCGTGCGGGCCAGAATGGCCGCCATAGTACCTCGTCAGGCATGGCCTCAGAACTGTCCGGACAGCAGATGACCGGCGTTGGGCACCTGAGCCTTGAGGCCGAGGGTTTTCAGCATCTGGTAGACGGTGGCGACCGAGGCCGACAGCACAGGCTTGTCGAGACGATCCTGTACGACTTGAATCGCCGGTAGCGAAGGCATCTGCACGCAGCACGACAGCACCACGCCATCGGCCTGTCCGATGTTAAGTTTGTCGGCGTGGGAAACCAGATTCATCGGGTCCAGACGACCGACTTCAAGGTTGTCGGACACTTCAAGGCTGATCGAGTCGACCACTTCGATACCGGCCGCTTCGATGTAGTCGATGACCTGCTGGGTCAGCGGCTTCATGTACGGGGTGATGATCGAGACTTTTTTGTAGTTGAGCAGGTTCAGGCTGTCGATCAGCGCACCGGCCGAACTCAGCACCGGGGCGTTCGATTTGTTGCCCGCCACGGTCTTGCCCAGACGCTCCTGGGAAACTTTGTGGTAGCCCGCTCCCTGACACATGATCGCCACCAGACACGCGTACGCCATGACATCCACCCGCGCATCGCTCAGTTCCAGCGCGCACCGGTCGCTGTCGATGTCCATCTTTTTCAGCTCCTCGGGGCTGACGTGCATCATGCGCATGCGCGAGGAGTGGAAGGTGAAACGCTCATCCGGAAACAGACCGTAACGCGAGGTCAGCATCGCCGGGATTTCGGTTTCCATGGTGGTGTTGGAACTGGGGACGATCTGGCCGATTCGAAAGTTTTTCATGGGCTCTCCTGCATTTCGCCAGTGGCGAGGGGTCATGTGCGATCGATGTTAGGAGCGCTGCAAAGCGGCGTATATCAGGCATTGGCGAGCCTGCCATCGCGTATGGCGATGGCATCGATCTATTCGAGCCGAAGTGATCGCTTTGAATCGATAGAGATCCCAAGCTCACTCCCACAGGTTGTGTGTCCGTCGCAACCGTGTGCATTACGTAAGAAATCCTCAGCCGACATCACAGCAACTTGGGCAACCCCTTCTCCATCTCGACAAACCGACTTTTGAGCATCGAATGCAACTGCTGCACCGCCGGCGAAAACTGCTTGCGGTGCGGGTACACCAGATTCACCGGCGCCGGTTCGCCAGGGTAGTCGGGAAGCAGCAGTTCCAGGCGCCCGGCGAGCACGTCGTCGCGCACATCGACCCAGGATTTATAGGCAATCCCCTCGCCCGCCACGGCCCAGCGTCGCACCAGGTCGGCATCGTCCGTCAGCAGCGGTCCGCTCACCGTTAACACGCGCCCGCCCACCGGCCATTTGTCATAGACGCGGCCGTTGAGGATGTACTGCAGGCAGTCGTGACGCAGCAGATCGTCCGACTCCGACAGCCGTCCGTTGCGCGCCAGGTAATCGGGGGACGCCACCAGTACGCGACGATTCCAGGGCGCCAGCGGCAGGGCGATGTAGTTGGCGTCTTCGATCACGCCGCTGCGAATCGCCACATCCACGGGGTCGCGAAACATGTCGGCCATCTGATCGGAGACAAACAAGCGCAGGTTCAGCGCCGGGTGCTGGCGGCGAAATTCGGTCAACCATTGAAGCATTACGTTGCGCCCCAGGTCCGAAGGCATCGCCACCTGCAGCGTGCCTTGCAGCTCGGCGCTTTCCCGGCGCAGCTTTTCACGGCCATCGCGCAGGGTGTCGAGCACGGTCTGCGCGGTGGGCAGGTATTGCTCGCCCTCGGCGGTCAGCCGCAGGCTGCGGGTCGAGCGGGCGAACAGGCGGATGTCCAGCTCGCGCTCAAGGCGCTTGATCGCCGCCGCGACCTGGCCCGGCAGCAGGTCCACTTCCCGTGCGGCGTTGGAGAAACTGCCCAATGCGGCGGTCCGAACAAACAGGGTCAGGTCATCGATGCGGATCATTTTCACTCCAGCTGTGAAAGTGTTGGCGCATTGTGCGGGTTTTTCTTGTCGCTGGAGAAGAACAAGATGGCCGCCACGTCTGATCAATTGCCTTCATCACTTTAGAGAGAACGCCATGAGAGCCATCGCCTTCACCCAACACGGCCTGCCCATCGACGATCCGAAATCACTGATGGACATGGATCTGCCCAAACCCACCCCTGGCCCACGGGATCTGCTGGTCGAAGTGCGGGCGATTTCGGTGAACCCGGTGGACACCAAAATCCGCGCAGGCTCGGCCGCCACCGAACCGAAAGTAGTGGGCTGGGACGCCGTTGGCGTGGTGCGTGAAACCGGCCGCGACGTCACGCTGTTCAAGGCGGGCGACGAAGTGTTCTACGCAGGCTCCATCGCCCGCCCCGGCAATTACAGCGAATTTCATTTGGTGGACGAGCGCATCGTCGGCCGCAAACCCAAGTCCATCGACAACGCCCACGCCGCCGCACTGCCACTGACGTCGATCACTGCATGGGAACTGCTCTTTGATCGCCTGGGCGTGAAGGAAGGCGCGGGCGAAGGCGACAGCCTGCTGATCATTGGCGCAGGGGGCGGCGTGGGTTCGATTCTGGTTCAGCTGGCCCGTCAATTGACGAAGATGACCGTCATCGGCACCGCCTCGCGCCCGGAAACCGCCGAATGGGTCAAAGGCCTCGGCGCCCACCACGTGATCGATCACGGCCAGCCGCTGGTGGCGCAGCTGGAGCAGATCGGCGTCGGCCAGGTCAGCCATGTCGCAAGCCTGACCCACACCGACAGCTACTTCGCGCAACTGATCGAGGCCCTGCGCCCGCAGGGCAAACTGGCGCTGATCGACGACCCGAAAACCCTCGACGTGGTGCCGATGAAACGCAAGGCGCTGTCGCTGCACTGGGAGCTGATGTTCACCCGTTCTCTGTATGAAACCCCGGACATGATCGCCCAGCACGAACTGCTCAACCGCGTCTCCAGCCTCATCGACCAGGGCGTTTTGAAGACCACCCTGGGCGAGCATTTCGGCGCCATCAACGCCGAAAACCTGCGCCGCGCCCACGCCGTGATCGAGAGCGGCAAGGCCCGGGGCAAGATCGTGCTCGAAGGGTTCTGAGCCCACTGTTCAACCGACGGGCTGCATGTGAAGATCGGCGCCCTTTATGGCGCCGGCCTTCGATTGCGCCCCGGCATTTTCTATGCCTTTTGTGAATCAGGAGTTTTTCATGCAACTCACCGCCCTCGCCAAATCCCGCTACACCACCAAGGCCTACGACAGCAGCCGCACCATTGCACAGGAAACCATCGACACCCTGCTCGACCAGTTGCGCCACAGCCCGTCCTCGGTCAACTCGCAGCCTTGGCATTTCGTCGTTGCCTCGGACGAGCAAGGCAAGGCGCGCGTAGCCAAGGGCGCAGAAGGTGCGTTCGTCTACAACGAAGCGAAAATCCTCAACGCCTCGCACGTGGTCGTACTGTGCACCCGTACCGAGATGACCGAAGAGCACTTGCAGGCCGTGCTGGCCCAGGAAGAACAGGATGGCCGTTTTGCCAACGCGCAGGCCAAGGACGGTCAGGACAACATCCGTCGCGGCTACGTGAACCTGCACAAGCATGATCTCAAAGACGTGCAGCACTGGATGGAAAAGCAAACCTACCTGGCCCTCGGCACCCTGCTGCTGGGCGCGGCGTCGTTGGGTCTGGATGCAACGCCGATGGAAGGCTTCGACTTCAAGAAGCTCGACGCTGAACTGGGCCTGCGCGAAAAGGGCTTCACGAGCCTCGTAATCGTTTCACTGGGTTACCGCAGCGAGACGGATTTCAACGCCAAGCTACCGAAATCGCGCCTGTCGGCCGAGACCGTGTTCACTCACCTGTAAGGCTAAAGCCCCGACAGCCGTGGCTTTCGGGCAGTTGCGAGCCGTTTTTTCCAGGCAAATGTATCGCTGTGTATCTACCCGCCGGGTGGGTACGCAGGGATTCGTTTCATCGGGTTGCAGGACACATTCTGGATACGGGAAACGCGTTAAATGGGCCTCATCGAGACTGCACAAAACGGTCTCAACCACCCCCCTTGACGCACGGAGTCAACCTCATGACCTGGAAAAACCTCAGCATCGCTTCCCTGTTTGCCGCCCTGAGCCTGGGCGCTGTCGCCGCCAATGCCTCTGAAGTCGACGCGCAGAGCTACATGTACGGCGACCATCTGGACATCGCCAAGGTGTTGTCGGTCGACGAAGGCTCCTCCACCTGCGGCGTCGTCAAGGCACGCCTGACTTACCTCGACTCGATGGGCAACAAACAGGCCGTGGACTACAAGACCATTGCCGATTGCGCACGGGACAATTGATCGAAATCCCCGAATTGATTTCAGATGACTTGTAGGAGACGTCGCAGGTTCGCACTGTCGTAACCTCCGACAGCTCCCACAGGTTCAGCGCATGGCGCAAAGCCTGTGGGAACGACCGATACGCCTCACAAACCCACCCCGCCCGGCACCTCTCATTTGCCCCAATGCCCTCGCTCTGCTAGTGTCGCGCCGGTTTAACGTCTACCGGGATAGCCGCCATGGCCCGCAAGAAAGCTGCACTGGATTTCGAACAGTCCCTCACGGATTTGCAAACGCTGGTCGAGCGTCTGGAGAACGGCGAGCTGTCGCTGGAAGACTCGTTGACCGCCTTCGAACAAGGCATTCGCCTGACCCGCGAGTGTCAGAGCGCGCTGGCTCAGGCCGAACAGAAGGTGCAAGTCCTGCTGGAACGCGATGGCGAACTGGCCGAGGAACCCTTCGACGCGGAACAGCCAGAATGATCGCCGAGTATCAGGCCCTCAGTCAGGCTCGCGTCAATGCGGCGCTGGAAACGCTGTTCAACGCCCCTTCCCCTGAGTTGACCCGCCTCTACCAGGCCATGGGCTACAGCGTCACCAATGGCGGCAAGCGCGTGCGGCCGCTGTTGGTCTACGCGGCCTGTGAAGCCTTGGGTGGTAATGCCGAGCACGCCAATGGCGCGGCCTGCGCCGTCGAGCTGATCCACGCCTACTCGCTGGTTCACGACGATCTGCCGGCCATGGACGACGACGACCTGCGTCGCGGCCTGCCCACCACCCACAAAGCCTTCGACGAAGCCTGCGCGATCCTCGCCGGTGACGGCCTGCAAACCCTGGCCTTCAGCGTATTGAGCGACAGCAAGCTGACCCCGCAGGACGCCGAAACCCGCCTGAAAATGGTCGCCACCCTCGCCCACGCCGCAGGGCCTGCGGGCATGGTCGGCGGTCAGGCGATCGATCTGGGCTCGGTGGGCCTCAAGCTCGATCAGAAAGCCCTGGAGTTCATGCACCGGCACAAAACCGGCGCGTTGATCGAGGCCAGCGTCAAGCTCGGCGCCCTGGCCAGCGGTCATGCCAGTCAGGTGCAGCTCGACTCGCTGCAGATCTATGCGCGTGCCATCGGCCTGGCGTTCCAGGTGCAGGACGACATCCTCGACGTCGAAAGCGATACCGCGACCCTGGGCAAGCGTCAGGGCGCCGACATCGCCCGCGACAAGCCGACCTACCCTGCGCTGCTGGGCCTGGAAGAAGCCAAGCACTACGCGCTGGAGCTGCGCGACCAAGCGCTGGTTGCACTGCGACCTTTCGACGCGGCCGCCGAGCCGTTGCGCGCGCTGGCCCGCTATATCGTCGAGCGCCGCAACTGATCGGCCTCCCCAACATGGGCAGCTCGCGATGCATCAGGTAAACTGCCGCCTCTTTTACTTATAACGATTCGCCTGATGCCCACGACGTTCAAAGAGATTCCCCGCGAGCGCCCGTCCACGCCCCTGCTCGACAAGGCAGCGACGCCGGACGGCCTGCGCCGGTTAGGTGAAGCCGAGCTCGAAGCCCTGGCTGACGAACTGCGCCTGGAGCTGCTCTATACCGTTGGCCAGACCGGCGGGCACTTCGGTGCCGGGCTTGGCGTCATCGAGCTGACCGTGGCCCTGCACTACGTCTTCGATACCCCCGACGACCGGCTGGTCTGGGACGTCGGCCATCAGGCGTATCCGCACAAGATCCTCACCGGTCGCCGCGAACAGATGTCGACCCTGCGCCAGAAAGGCGGTGTCGCCGCCTTCCCGCGCCGCAGCGAGAGCGAGTACGACACCTTTGGCGTCGGCCACTCCAGCACCTCCATCAGCGCCGCGCTCGGCATGGCCATTGCTGCTCGCCTGCAAGGCAGCGAGCGCAAATCCATCGCCGTGATCGGTGACGGCGCGCTGACTGCAGGCATGGCCTTCGAGGCGTTGAACCACGCCCCCGAGGTCAACGCCGACATGCTGGTGATCCTCAACGACAACGACATGTCGATCTCGCGCAACGTCGGCGGGCTGTCCAATTACCTGGCCAAGATCCTGTCCAGCCGCACTTACGCCAGCATGCGCGAAGGCAGCAAGAAAGTGCTGTCGCGCCTGCCCGGTGCGTGGGAAATCGCCCGTCGCACCGAGGAATACGCCAAAGGCATGCTGGTTCCCGGCACCCTGTTCGAAGAGCTGGGCTGGAACTACATCGGCCCGATCGACGGCCACGACCTGCCAACCCTGATCGCCACCCTGCGCAACATGCGTGACCTCAAGGGCCCGCAGTTCCTGCACGTGGTAACCAAAAAGGGCAAGGGTTTCGCGCCTGCTGAGGTCGACCCTATCGGCTATCACGCGATCACCAAGCTCGATCCGGTCAACGCCCCTGTCGCGCCGAAAAAGGCCAGCGGCCCGAAATATTCCGGCGTGTTCGGCCAATGGCTGTGCGACATGGCGGCCGCTGACGAGCGTCTGGTCGGCATCACCCCGGCGATGAAAGAAGGCTCGGATCTGGTCGAATTCAGCGAGCGTTTCCCCGAGCGTTACTTCGACGTGGCCATTGCCGAGCAGCACGCGGTGACGCTGGCCGCGGGCATGGCCTGCGAAGGCAGCAAGCCGGTGGTGGCGATTTATTCGACCTTCCTGCAGCGCGGCTACGACCAGCTGATTCACGACGTTGCGGTGCAGAACCTCGACGTACTGTTCGCCATCGACCGCGCGGGTCTGGTGGGCGAAGACGGCCCGACCCACGCCGGCAGCTTCGACCTGTCGTACCTGCGTTGCATCCCCGGCATGCTGGTGATGACGCCGAGCGACGAGAACGAGCTGCGCAAGATGCTCAGCACCGGCCACCTGTTCAACGGCCCGGCCGCTGTGCGCTACCCCCGTGGCACCGGCCCGAACGCCGTAATCGACAACGGCCTTGAGCCGCTGGAAATCGGCAAGGGCATCGTTCGTCGTCAGGGCAGCAAGGTTGCGATGCTGGTGTTCGGCGTGCAACTGGCCGAGGCGCTGAAAGTCGCTGAGAAGATCGACGCGACCGTGGTCGACATGCGCTTCGTCAAACCACTGGACGAGGCGCTGGTCCGCGACATGGCCGCCAACCACGACCTGCTGGTGACCCTCGAAGAATCATGGGTGGCGCGGGCGCAGCGGTCAGCGAGTATCTGGCGCGGGAAAACATTCTCAAGTCAGTGCTGCACCTGGGCTTGCCGGATGTCTACGTCGAACACGCCAAACCTGCGCAGATGCTCGCGGAATGCGGGCTGGATGCGGACGGAATTGAAGCGTCGATCACTGCGCGTCTGGCCAACATCTAAACGCCGTTAACTCACACGGTCATCTGACACTCCGGTATTTGCGTGATGTCAGGTGACCTGTGGGAGTGAGCTTGCTCACGAAAGGGCCAGTGTATCCGCAGCGGATACAGCGCCTGAAAATCAGCCTTCGTGAGCAGGCTCCCTCCCCCAGTGCCCGCGCCAGCCAGACAGTTTTCTGAACATCATGACCCTCTCCCGC
>CAURWS010000011.1:0-18765 GCA_963528485.1 uncultured Pseudomonas sp.
CCCAGCCAGCTGCGCATCCTGGCGTACGGCGAGGACGACATGTCGCTGGAACACACCAGCGCAGCCGAGCTGTACATGCTGCTCAGCGCGTTGCGTCAGCATTTCCAGCACGTGGTGGTCAATCTGGTGGGCCAGCCGGACAGCGAATCCCTGCGCACTTTCGTCACCCACTGCGACCAGTTGCTCTGGTACACCGATCAGAATGTCATCGAGTGCCGGCGCAATCTGGCGATCCTCAATCTGTGGCGCGAGAAGGGCCTGAAACTGCAGCAGGCGGGGCTCTTGATCGACAAATACCTGCGCCAGGTCACGCCCAATTCCGACGCGCTGGTGAAGACCTTTGGCCTGCCCGCCATGGCCGTGCTGCCGCTCAGCCCGGAGCTGCGGCTCAACGCCAAGAATCAGGGCCTGTCGCTGTTCGAGCTGTCCTCGCGCGAGTCGCTGAGCACCGGTTTACGCCATCTCGGCGAGCGTCTGGGCAGCCATGTCCAGGCGTCGGACAAACCTCGTGAAGGCTGGCTGGGACGTTTGCTGGGAGCGAGTAAATGAAAGGCGAAAAACTCTTCGGCGTGTCTTCCAAACCGGTCGATGGCGGGGGCGACGGGCAGGGCCTGAAACTGGTGCTGCACCGCTACATCATTGACGCCATTGAAGAAAGCGGGCGCAATCTGCTGGAGGGCACGCGCCCTGCGCTGGCGCAGTTCGTCACCGACAAGGTCGCCGAGTACGTGGCGCGTTTGCGCCTGGCGATTTCCCGCTACGAAATGGAGCGGCTGGCCGAAGAACTGGTGGATGAACTCACCGGTTTCGGCCCGCTGGAAGTGCTGCTGCGCGACAAGTCGGTGACCGAGATTCTGGTCAACGGCCCCAACAAGGTGTTCATTGAGCGCGAGGGCGTGCTGCACCATTCCGACTTGCGCTTCATCGACTCTCATCACGTGGAGCGGGTGATCCAGCGGATTCTCGCACCGCTGGGCAGGCGTCTGGATGAGTCGTCGCCGATGGTCGATGCGCGCTTGCCTGATGGCAGTCGGGTCAACGCGATCATCCCGCCGATTGCCCTGGACGGGCCGTGCGTATCGATCCGGAAGTTTCGCAAGGACATGCTCAAGAGCTCGGACCTGGTGGCCATGCAGACCATCGACCAGTCGATCTACGACTTTCTCGAAAGCGCCGTGAGCAAGCGCTGTAACATCCTTATCAGCGGCGGTACGGGCACCGGCAAGACCACCATGCTCAACGTGCTGAGCCAGATGATTCACACCCAGCAGCGTCTGGTGACCATCGAAGACGTCGCCGAACTGCAGCTCGGCCACCCCCACGTAGTGCGTCTGGAAACCCGCCCGCCCAACGCCGAGGGCCATGGCGAAGTGCGCGCCAGCGACCTGATTCGCAACGCCCTGCGGATGCGCCCGGACCGCATCATCCTCGGCGAGATTCGCGGCGTGGAAGTGCTCGACGTGTTGACCGCCATGAACACCGGCCACGATGGCTCGATGAGCACCGTGCACGCCAACAACGCCCAGGATGCCCTGCTGCGTCTTGAGACGCTGGTGGGCCTGACCGGCCGACAGATCGCCGAGAAGACCCTGCGCCAGATGATCTGCGCGGCACTGGACGTGATCATCCAGCTGACGCGCATGCCCGATGGCCGACGCTGCGTCAGCGAAGTGGTGGAAGTGGTTGGCACCCGCGACGACGTGTACGTCACCAACACCCTGTTCCGCCTCGATCGGCGCACCGGGTTTGGCTTTTTACGCGAGGCGATCAACCCGGCGGGCGACAAACTTCGCCAGCTCGATTACTAGGCCAGGCTCAGGAGGTTCACGATGAAGGGAGCCATCATCCTCGGCCTGATCTTCATGCTGCTCATGGGCGTCTCGGTGTTCCTGTTCTATCGCGGGCTGAACAAGGGCGCCCATGACCGGGTTATGGCGCGCCTGGCCATGGGCCGCCCTGATCCTGTGGTGAGCAAGCCGGGGCTGGCCAGGATCGAGCGGGCGTTTCTGCGCGCCGGCCTGGGGCGTCCCACCGAGCGTTTGCCGCTGGCCCTGACGGTCTGGGCAATGGCCGTGTTGCTCGGCTATCTGCTCTACGACGGCATCGGTGTGTTGTTGGGGCTTGTAGGGCCGTTGATTGGGCTGCGTTTACTCGTCAGCTTTCGTTATCAGCGACGCGTGCGGCGGATGATCAGCCAATTGCCACAGCTGCTCGATCACACCGTGCGCAGCCTCAAGTCCGGGCGCACGCTGGGGGATGCGGTTCTGCACAGCATCGACGCATCGCCGCAGCCGCTGAACGAGGCCATGTCGCGCATCAAGCGCAACGTGCAACTGGGCATCAGCCTGCCGGACGCCTGTCAGGATTTTGCCGAGCTGTACGAGCGTGAAGAGTTTCGGTTGTTCGCCCTGGGTTTGCGGGTCAACCATCGCTACGGCGGCAATGCCAGTGAGCTGCTGGAAAACCTCATTCGGCTGATTCGCGAGCGTGAACAAGGCGGGCGGCAATTGCGCGCGATGACCGGGGAAACCCGCATGAGCGCGGTGGTGCTCGCTCTGCTTCCGGTGGCGATGGTGGGCTACTTCCTGGTGGTCAATCCCAACTATCTGCTGCACATGTGGAACGACGCTGCGGGACAGAAGATGCTGACGTTCGCCTTCGCGATGCAGACCCTGGGTTGCCTGGCGCTGTGGCGCATGTTGCGGAGTATCTGACATGGCCTTGTTGCTCAGTGCATTGATGTTCGCCGCGGCAGCGTTTTTCCTGCTGCTGACGGTGGCCCGACAACGGCGCAGCGAGCGCCAGGTGATGTCGCGCCTGCAAGGGGAGGTGGCCCGGGACAGCCGTGTGAGCAGCCTGCTGCGCCTGCTCGGCGACAGCCGCTTCGGCCAGCGTTCGGTCAGCCTGGACAGCGAAACGCAGTTGCTGCTCAACCGGATCGGCTGGCGTCGGGCGAGCCAGCGCTCGCTGTTCGCTGCGTTCCAGATCGGCGTGCCGCTGGTGGCGGTGAGTGTTGTGTTGGCGATCCAGAGCCTGTTTTTCGATGACGTGACCTATCCGCTGATGGCGCCGATGTTCGCGCTGGGGCTGGGCTATCTCGCACCCAAACGCGTGCTGGCGGCCGCCGCGCAACGACGACAGAAACAGGCAGTAGCCGAGATCGGCACGTTCATTCCGCTGCTGCGCATCCTGTTCGAGTCCGGCATGGCGGTAGAGCAGGCGCTGCGGGTGCTGAGCAACGAAGGGCAGCGTCTGTTGCCCGTGTTGTCTTCGGAGCTGCGAGTGATGCTGGTGCGCGTCGATTCCGGGCTTGAACTGGGAGACGAACTGAACAAGGCCGCAGCCCAACTAGGGGTGGATGAGTTCAGTGACACCTGCGTCATTCTTAATCAATTGATTCATCAGGGCGGCGGGGCGATGAAGTCGCTGCTGTCGCTCAAGCAACTGCTCGACGATCGCCGCCTGACCCGTCTGCAGGAGTACATCTCCAAGCTCTCGGGAAAAATGTCGGTGGTCATGATGGTGTTCTTGTTTCCGGCGTTGCTGATCGTGATCGCCGGGCCGGGATTCACCGCCATTGGAAAGGCCTTGAGTTCGCATTAGGGAGATCGCATGAAAGCAGCCATCGCAGTCATCGGGCTTGTCCTGCTCAGCGGCTGTGCCAGTGACGGCAGTGCGCCGTGGCTGGCGCAGACCGGCGTGAGCCGTTGCGCCAAGCCGTCATCGGATCAGGAGCTGGCGCTGAACATGGCCCAGGACATGGCCGACGAGGGCCGCCTGCACGCCAGCCTCGCGCACCTGGAAAGCCTGCCGCCGAATCTGGCCGAAGTGCGGCTGCGCAAGGCACGGGTGCTGCGCCTGCTCGGCAGCAACGAAGCCGAGCCTCTGTACCGCAGCCTGCTGGGCTCGTGTCGGGCGGCCGAAGGTGAGCATGGTCTTGGCCAGCTGGCGGCCGCGCGAGGGGACAACAATCAGGCGCTGATGCACCTGCAGGCGGCGGTCAGGCTGTCGCCCACCGATGAGAAGATCCGCAACGATCTGGGGGTGGTTTACCTCAATCAGTTGAAGCTGGACAAAGCGAAGTTCCAGTTCCTCACCGCCATCGAGCTCAAGCAGTCCGACTCGCTGGCAGCGCTGAACATGGTGACGCTGCTGATCTATCAGGATGACTGGACCCATGCTGCAGAGCTGGTGTCCCGCGCAGGCCTGACGCCGGATCAGGTCAGCGACGCCCAGGCCCGCGCCGAGAAACTCAAAAGTGCGCCGGGCAGCTCGCCGATAAAAGGGGAAAAGATCGCCGTCGTGACTGATTCCGTCGTGACAGGGAGGCAACCATGAAACGTATCGTGCTGGCCGGGTTCTGTGCCCTGGCCTTCTCAAGCGCGGCCTTGGCCATCGAGCCTGGACCTTCATCGGCCACGCAGAAATCCACTGAAGACTGGCTGCAGTTGCAAGTCAGCGGCAAGGCCGCATCGCCCCATCCGCAGACCCAGGCCCCTATCGAACGCGACCTGAGCATGCAGCGTTGGCTGAACAACTACCAGCACCCGATTCCTGAGTTCTTCGAGCAGAACAAGGGCGGGAGTGTGTCAGGGGGAAATTGATCGGGCATGCCCACAGAGGGCTCAGACCTGTGGGCGCGAATTCGTGTATTCGCAGGTGCATCACACACACACACATGCCTTCAATGCGCGGTGACACGCCCCCGCGCTGCTGCATGGTTCGGCGACAACGCCAGTGCCAGTTGGGTGCGGTTGTGCATGTGGGTCAGGCGCAGCACTTGGGACACATACAGCTTCACCGTGTTTTCGGTGATGCCCAGTTCACAGGCAATCTGATAATTGGTCTGGCCCTTGCTCACCAGTTTGGCGACGTCGAGCTGGCGAGGAGAAAGCTGCTCGAAGATGGCCGGGATTTCGAAGTCGCCGTCGCCATTGCCCAATGCGGGTTGAGCGAGCTGCCGGGACTTATCCAGGTCCTGGCACATATAATCTTTGGACGCGGCCAGGAACTGCAATTTGTCGTTGAGATGGCCCAGATGCTGGACGTTCTTGACCCGCTCCTCCAGCGACTCCTCCTGACGCTGCACGCCTTCGAGCAGCTCGTTCAGATCCACCGGCTTCTGGAAGTAATCGGCGATTCCGGCGCGCAGGGCTTTGATCACGTCCTGTTTCTCGGCGCGCCCGGTGAGCATGATGGATTCGAAAATCCGCGTCTTGCCCGCGACCCGTTTCATGGCCTCCACCAGTTCGATGCCGTTCATGCCAGGCATGTCCAGGTCGCACAGAATGATGGCGATGGTGTGGTCGTCGCGGAATCGCTCCAGGGCTTCGCGGCTGGAATAGCAGGAGACGCAGGCATAGCCGCACCCCTGAAGAAACTCACTGATTTCATCGACGATCAGGGGGTGATCGTCGACAACCAGAACCTTTAGAGCCGAATGCTTGATCACGCGCTACTCCCTGCTGCGACTACGGCTGAACGGGCCCGGCGCCATGCCTATCCCTTATGGCAATCCGCTGTAGGACAGTTCTCTGCCCGGACGTAGGGGTAAACCTAGACTCACTTTTGCACTATGTACATAGAGCGAGATTGCATTTCGACTAGTGGGACAGAAGCACCGTGATCAGGAATCCCATGAACAGGAACGGCACGAAAGGCTGCTTGTTTGACGTCTCGGGCGCGAGCTGAGGGTAGCGCTCGCTAACCCGTTGACCCACATGGGGCCAGATTTTTTGACGCACCAACAGCCAGGTCAAACTGGTGAACCCTGCGCCGATGAACGTCCCCAACAGGTACAGATGATCGCTGGCCAGCGCCAATGTAACCAACAGTTTCACATCTCCCGCACCGAGCTTGCCTAGAGCGTACCCCGGCAACGTCAGTAACAACGCCAACAGCACCGCCCAGCCCACGGCGGCCATCGGCGCGCCGAGCCAACTGGCGCCGTTCATCAGCAGATACGCCAGTGCCAGCAATGCGCCACCGAAGGTCAACACGTTGGAAACCCTTCTGCGACGGGCATCCTGATCGGCGCAAAGGGCAAACCACAGCAGCAGGATCAATAAATTCATGGGGTAAAAAACGTCCTGTTTTGCGGAATGTATCTATGCTCCTTGCAAGGTAGCACTGTCAGGGTAGACGTCGGCATGCGCAGGATCCCCCGCATTTTTTCCCCCCGAAAACAAAAAGGCGCAGCCGCCATCGAGTTCGCGCTGGTTTTCGTCATTTTCTTCGCAGTGTTCTATGGCCTGGTGACCTACAGCCTGCCGTTGCTGATGCTGCAGTCCTTCAACAACGCGGCGGCCGAGGCTGTGCGCCAGGGCGTGGCCATCAGCCCCAGCACCGTGGGCTACAACAACGTAGTGGTCGCTCAGGCCAACGCTGCGGTGGATAAACAACTGCGGTGGATACCGCCGGCATTCGGCTTCGACCCCTCTTCGTACACCACAGTCAGCTTCGACGGCAAGCTGCTCAAGGTCGCCATCAATTATCCCAAGAGCCAGCTGACTCAGGTTCTACCCGTGCTGACGCTGCCGTTGATTGGGGACGTCCCGAATCTGCCGACCTACCTCTCTGCCGAAGCGAGCCTGCAACTTGCCCCTTAAAAATGAAATCAACCGTTGGCTCGGTCGCGACACCCCCGTGGAGCATGAGCCGAAAAAAACGCCCGGATCGATAGTGGCCGAGCCATCGTCGGTCAGCGCCGACTGGCACATGCAGCTGGACGAAGAAGGCCGCGTCACGGGTATCAGCAAGTCGCTGCGCAGTGCGCTGGGACTGGCGGCGACAGTGACCCCGGCTCAGCGCCTGCTCGGCTACCTGATGCCCAGCAGCGCGCTGGTGGTCGAAGGTGCGCCGCAGGACTGGCAAGGGCACATGCTCGACCTGGACTTGCGTCGCACCAACGGCCATGTGCTGCATACCCGCGGCTGGGTGCAGGCTCAGGGTGAAAACTGGCTGTTGCAGCTGCTGGACATCGGCGACCTGATGGAAGAGGCCAACGTCGCCCAGAGCCGTCAGCAATGCCTGCGCCTGGCCGGGCAGTTGGCAGAGAAGGTGCGCGGTTGCCATGTCGAACGATTGCAGGCCGTGACCGCCGAACAGCTGGAGGATCTGGCCCACTGTTACCACGTGCCCTGCCTGGCGCTGGCATTGGCCGAACCGGGTGGCACGGGCTGGCGCATCTTTGCTCATTACAACGCCCACACCGCACCTCAGCTGTGGCAGGACGGCCAGCGACTGGGCACCGATCTTGACTCGCTGAGCGGCATGCAGACCCATCAGGTCGACTTTGGCGAGCCGACCCAACGGGTCCGCCTGCAAAGCGCTTTCGGTAACGCGGAAGGTTTCTTGCTGCCCCATCACAAGGAGGGGTCGGTCAAGGCCTGGCTGCTGTTCGGTTTTTATAACGCCGTGCAGCAGACGCCCGAGCTGAGCGAACGCGAGTGGATGAACCTGTGTTCGGCACTGGCCGGGCCGATTCTGTATCGACACGCCGATCAGGCCCATCGTCATCAGCTTGAGCGCCTGGCGGTATTGCAGGACCTGCTCGGCACGGGCTGGTGGGAATTCCTGCCAGACAGCGATGAAGTGCAGCTGGCGCCACAACTGGCGCGCACCCTGGGCCTGCCGGACATGAGCGACGTGCTGCCGCTGAGCCAGTGGCTGCAACTGATACACCCGGCTGACCGGCATGAGCTGGAGAGCCGTCTGGAGCTGCTGCGTGATCGCGGCACGGCCATGTTGTCCTGCGTCAGGCTGCAGCAGGACGACCCGGCGCAGCCTCCTGTGTGGTTGCGGATTCAGGGGCAGGTGTTGGTCAGCGGGCAAAGCCGGCGCGTGCTGGGCTTCATGCTCGACGTCAGCGACATCAAGAATCAGGAGATCCAGGCCGCAGCGGCTCACGCCCGTCTCGATAACCTGATCGCCAGTTCTCCAGCCGTGATTTACGTGCTCGGCTATGACCGGGGCAGCCTTGAGCCGACGTTCTTCAGCGCCAGCCTCACGCCTCTGTTGGGCTGGACCCAGGTTGAATGCGCCGATGGCCAGCTGACCCAGTACGTTCATCCGGACGACCGCGATATCTGGTTCCAGCGCACCCGCCAGTTGCTGCGCGAGGGCGTGGTCAGCTGCCGTTATCGATTGCGCGACAAAAAGGGCGATTACCACTGGCTGCTCGACGAAGCGCGTCTGCTGCGCGACGACCTGGGCATGCCGGTGGAGGCCGTCGGGCTGTGGCTGGATGTGACCGAGGCGACTCAGGCCACCGAGCGGGTGAGGGAGAGCGAGGAGCGCTACCGGATTCTGGTGGAAGACTCGCCAGCGATGATCTGCCGCTACACGCCGGATCTGGTGCTGAACTTCGGCAACCGTCCGCTGGCCGATTATCTGGAATGCACCCCTGCGCAACTGCCGGGAATCAACCTTGGCGAATGGTTCTCGGCCGAACAGAAAGAGGCCTTCCTGCGGCGCATCGACGAGCTGACCCCCGAGGCGCCGATGAGCACCGCAGAAATCTGTCTGGAGCTGCCGGGGCGTGAGCACGCCTGGTGGATCTGGGCGGATCGGGGCGTGTTCGACGACAGTGGCAAGCTGATCGAGATTCAGGCCGTGGGCCGCGACAACACGGAAATCCGCCGCACCCGCATGCAGCTCAACCAAAGCGCGAAAATGGCCACGCTGGGCGAGATGGCCACGGGGCTGGCCCACGAGATCAATCAGCCGCTCAACGTCATGCGTATGGCAGTGGTCAACGTGCTCAAGCGCCTGAGCAATGGCGAAGCTGACATCGATTACCTCACCGACAAACTCAACCGCATCGACACCCAGGTGCAGCGCGCAGCGCGGGTGGTGAACCACATGCGCGTGTTCGGTCGCCGTTCCGAAATCGAACAACAGCTGTTCGACCCGATCGACGCCGTGGACGGCACCCTGAACATGCTCAGCGAGGGCATGAAAGGTAAAGGCGTCGACCTGCGTGTCGGCGAGCCGGGGCCTCGGGTGCGGGTGCGCGGGCACGTGGATCAGCTAGAGCAGGTGCTGATCAACCTGATGGTCAACGCTCGGGACGCGCTGCTTTCAAAGCGCGAGAAAAATGCCGAGCTCGAACCCTGGATCGCCCTGCACGTGGAGCAGGACGAACAGACCCTCTGGCTCATCGTCGAAGACAACGGCGGCGGCATCGACCCGCGCTTGCTGGAGCGGATCTTCGAGCCGTTCTTCACCACCAAGCCGGTGGGCGTTGGCACCGGGCTGGGGTTGTCGGTGAGCTACGGCATCGTCGAGCAGATGAGCGGGCGCCTGAGCGTCAGCAACTCCAGCGAAGGGGCGTGTTTCCGCATTGCGTTGCCGATTGCGCGGGACTAGATCACCAACACAGCCTGGCCTGGGTGGCAGCTGAGGTTGGCGCCGACATCGACGGTGGCCAGGTTGATCCCCAGGCTAGCCAGCACCTGATTGAGCAGCGGGTCGAGGATCGGGCTCAGCAACCCGCCAATGGTGCTGCCCAAGAGATTCATCACCTGGCTCAATCCTGCCGTCAGCATTCCCAATAAGGAGCCAATCAGTGACGCGCTCGCAGGCGGATGGCTGACCAGGTGAATGCTGCCCAGGGTGTTCTGCAGGCTGCTCAGCATGTTGGTGCTGCTGAACGAGTGGTAGGGATCAGGCGGCTGCTTGATTTCAGGCGGCTGCGCAAAGGTGTAGGCCTGTGTGGTGGCCAGCACCGCGCCGTCAGTGGGGCCACTACCACCAATGAGTAGCCCCAGCCCGCCTGCGCCATAGGGCACCCTGGGCTGGCAGCCCGACAAGAGGCTGCAACTGGTGGTGCCGATATCGAGGATCGGGAGCTCTTTGACCGTCAGGTCCGTGGAGGGCGAGGTCCATGCAGAGCTGTTGGTGATCTGCCCCACTTTGACTTTGACGGCCGCGGTGGTCGTGGAGGCGGTCAGGGATCTCGTGGTTTCGCTGGCGCAGGAGTAATCCGTCACGCGGCTGCTGGCGCTTGCGGCCTCTAGGCTGACGTCCAGATTCGCGCCGTTGGGAAGCAGCTTCAGATCGATATTGAGGCCGAGCGCATTGAGCAAACCAATCACCGTGGACAGCAAGCCATTGACCAGGCTGAGGGCCGCGTTGACTGCGCCCAGATCTACGCTGATCAAGGTTCTGACCTGAGCGGTGCGCACGTAGATCTGATTGGGTCCGGTGGGGTTGGCTTTTGCCAGAATCGGGTTGCCGATGGCGGAAAGCTGCGGCGGTTCGATGACTTTGACCTTCACGGTGACCCCGGCCAGGCCCAGCACATTCGCAGGAATCGTGGCAAAAGCCGCGCTTTGCGTGTTGGCCACCTGCACGAACGCTTCGACCAGTTGGAACAGATTCAGATGGGTGTCCAGCCCCGATGAAGGCAGGCCGGTTTGCACCGTCAACAGGTCCTGCAACTTGATCTTGGTGCCGCTGGCTATCGCATTCACGCTGAGCAAGCTGTTGATCGCTGCCTGAACGGCCGGGCTGCTTTGCGACAAGACCTTGGTAGAGGTGTTGAGCAACTGGGTGACGCTGATGCTGGTGCCGAGCAGGGAGGTGTAATCGCCGGCCTTGACCCCCACATCCAGCGCCAGTTGGTTGAGGTAGCTGAGCAGATTGATATTGGCATTGGTCAGGCCGTTCCAGCCGGCCACGGAAATGTTCAGCGTGCCGCCCAGCAAACCTCCCCAAAGCGTATTCAACACGTTGCCCTTGGCGCTGTCGATGGTCGCCAGCGTGCTCTTGATCGTCAATTGCGCCAGTGGCGGCAACGGCGGCGTGGCGACTGCTACGGCGGTCAGCGGGATGTTCTCAGGCGTCGGATGGGTGTCGAACATCGCGCCGATCCCGGCTGCGATGCTGCGCGCAACGGAATGACTGACCACCACCTCAATGGCCTCGGACCTGGTCGCATCGACGCTAAAACTGCGGCGGCTGTCGGCGCCGGTCGTCAGGGTGCCGCAACGGGTGGTGAGGGTTCGGCTGTTGTCGGTGACGGTGAAGCCGTTGCGGGTGGCGCTTTGAACGGCGTAGGCGCTGGCAGTGTTGCTGCCCGCGCAGGTGCCGTTCAGGCTCGCGGCTTCCAGCGCGGCCATGTCGGCGATGCGTTGCAGGGTGCGTTTTTCCAGAAACAACCGACCGCTGTCGACGACGACCAGCATGCACAACAGGGCCAGGGCCATGGTCAGCGCCGCCATCAATCCTATGGCACCACGCTGCCGGTCCCGGTGCGAGCAGGGATACATCAGGGGAGACATCCAGCACTCCTTCGGCAACGCCGTCGCTACTCACCCGAGATGCGCTGAGTGTAGTCGCCAAAAGAGCAGTTACAAGCGGCAAGCGGCAAGCTTCAAGCGGTCTGCGCTGCTTGTTCTTGCGGCTTACAGCTTGCAACGTGAAGCTGTTACCTGGGCGGATACTGCTGCAGGATCTTCTGCACGGTCTGGCGCAACGCCAGCTCGCGAGCCGCAGGGTTGGCGGTGCCGTCATTCACGACCTGCTCGGTACTGCCGCGCCACACCAGCTTGCCGTCCTTGCCGTCGAGCATGTCGATCTGCAGGGTCGAGACCTTGTAGTCGACATTACGCGTCTCGGTGCCGATCGGGCCACCCCAGTAACCGCCCCACGGGTTGCCCCAATAGCCGCCACCACCATAGTTGGTGGTGACCATCTGCTGACGGTTCTCCACGATCAGCCAGGCCTGCACCTGCACATCGGCCTTGGTGCCGGGCGCGGCCATGCGCAGGCCGCGCTGATCCAGCTGTTCGCCGACGGACTGGCGAATGCGTTGCTCGGTCAGGTCACTCTTGATCCGTGGGTCATTGGGTTGATATTGCAGGCCGGGTTCTTTCCAGGCCCAGGTTCGATACCCGCCGAAGTCGCGCTGTGCGTCGAAGTCACGATTGACCCGATCGGTCTGACAAGCGCTGAGCAGCAGGGCAACACACACGACAGCGATACAGCGCAACATGATGGTTCTCCGAGATTCTACGAAGGTGGGTAGGCGGTCAAAGCGCGCTGCACGGCCTGACGCAACGCTTTGGCGCGATCGGACTGATCGCCGCCACTGCCGGTCTCGGCACTGGCGCTCCACACGGGCTGGCCGCTGCGGGCATCGAACAGACTGATGCGCACCACGACCACTTGCTCTTGATAGGTCCGCACGATCGGCACGCTGGCGTACCCGCCATAGCCGTTGCGATAACCGTTGTAATAGCCGACACCGGCGCCGCCGTAGTACGGGTCGTAATAATCGTCGCGCACCTGACGGATACGGGTTTCCGTATGCGTGTCAGCGGCAACGCTCAAATCGGCAGCCTGCGGGTTTCGCGAAGGACGCAGACCGCGCTGGTCCAGGCCGTTGCTCACCGCTTCGGCGACCTGCGCCGAATCGGCCCACTGGGTGCCGGGCGGCAATTGATTGTTGAGCCAGGTCCAGTTGCGATAGCGCCCGAAATCCCGGGGCGCCGCCGGATAGGCGCTCATGTCGATGCCACTGTTCGCTTGCGGCGGGGCAGGCGGGATCGCGGCGGAAACGGCAGTGTAGGGGTTAGGGCTCTGACAGGCAGCCAGGGCCAGGCAGAGCGGGAGCAAAGCGAGACGGCGATTCATGATGGTCTCCGCAGGTAGCCTCAAACAGGTCGGCACATCCAGTGCAGATAACGTCCCAGTCCGGCAAAACTCGGGTGGCGTCGGTGGGCGAGTTCCATTTCCAGCACATCCGCGAGTTCGGCCTTGGCCTGAAACTCCACCGGCATGTAGTCGTGGAAAACGCGAATGCCACTCTGGGTTTCGACTCGCCACAGGCCACCAAGTTGCGCCGCTAATTCGCGCGGATCAAGGGGTTCCTGAGGGGTCAGGCTCTGTTTTTCACCGGCCAGGGTGTTGCGCCGCATCTTGCGAAAATGCCCCTTGAGCAGATTGCGATAAATCAGCGCGTCGCGGTTATAAAACGCCAGCGACAGCCAGCCATCGGTCCTGGTCAATTGATGCAACACCGGCAGGATGGTGAAGGGCTCGGCCAGCCATTCCAGCACGGCGTGGCAAATCACCAGATCGTAGGGCTGGTCCAGGATATCCGGCAGTGCCTGCCAGGGCGCCTGAATGAAGGTGGCCGGCTGCCCGGCCTCGGCGAAACGCTGACGCGCGCCTTCGAGCATGGGCTCGGCAGGCTCGGCCAGCGTGACCTCATGGCCCTGCTGCGCCAGCCACAGCGACATGTGGCCCAGGCCTGCGCCGATGTCCAGCACGCGCAAGGGGCGTGCCGGCAGGCTTTCTTTCAGGTCCGCCTGCAGCACGGCCAGACGAATGGCACCCTTGGCGCCGCCGTAGATTTTCTCGGCAAAACGTGTCGCCAGCTGGTCGAAATGACGATCGCTCATTTCAGGAACCGCCGCTCGCTGTCGGCCAGCTTGGCGCGCACCACTTCGTTCATGTCCAGCCCCAGTTCGCTGCACATCAGCAGCAGATACAGGACGATGTCACCCACTTCCTGACCGGCATGGGCCAGTTCGTCGGCCGGCAGCTGACGGGACTGGTCTTCGGTTTTCCACTGGAAGATTTCGACCAGCTCGGCCATTTCCACACTGGCCGCCATGGCCAGGTTCTTGGGGCTGTGAAATGGCCGCCAGTCATTGGTATCGCGTATGCGGTGCAGGCGTTGGGTGAGTTCGTCGAGGTTCATGGGGCGGGTCTCCTGAAGGTGCGTAGCTTCAGGGGGATCGGCCATGGAATCAAGTGAACGGTGAACCTATTGCGCCGCTGGCTGCCAGCTCCCGAGCACGTGCACGATCCCTTCCTTGCCCTGGACCTTCAGCTGGCCATGGGACCCCGCCGCACTGGCCGACAGCGTCACCTCGCTGGGTAAGCGCACAGGCTTTTGAAACTCCACCGAGATATCCACATTCGATGCGGGCAAATGATCATCCAGCGCTGCCAGCGTGCGACTTTTTATCCATAGGCCGTGGGCGATGGCCTTGGGGAAGCCGAACAGCCTGGCGCTGCTGTCGCTCAGGTGAATCGGGTTGTAGTCGCCGCTGACCTTTGCGTATTGCCGCCCGATGTCTGCGGGGGCGTACCAGGTGGCGAGTTCGGTCATCGGCAAGGGCGCAGGCTCGTAAGCGCCTTCGACTTCGCCTTCAATGTGCACGCCTCGACACAGCATGGTGCTGTCTTCCTCCCACAAGAGGCCCAGTGCATCTTCGATCTGGGTGATCAGGCTGAAGGTTGCGCCTTTGGCGTGGGGCTTGAGGTTGGCTACGCGCACGCTGACCTGGGCCTTGATCACGCTGCCCAGCGGCCTGCGAATGCTGATGCGGTTCTGCAGATGCACCAGGCCCAGCAGCGGGAAGGGGAAATCCTTGTCGGTGAGTAGCTTCATTTGCAGCGCAAACGCCAGCACATGAGGGTAGGTTGGCGGCAGCAGGCTGCCGGGCACAAAGCCACAGACCTTGGCGAAGGCATTGACCTTGTCCGGATCAACCGACACCCAGCAGCGCAGGCCCTGATCAGGCAGTTGCGTGCCACTGACCTTGCGCCGCAGCGCTGCCTGCATGAACAGACCGGGCAGGGCCGGTGGGGTGTCCAGATAGCGCCAATGTGTACTCATCGCGTTTCTCCCGAATTCGGTTTTCCCCGGCTTTACGCGCCAATGACGCTCTGCCCGCACACCCGCAGCACCTGCCCGCTGACCGATCCGCTGCCCGGCTGGCCCAACCACGCCACGGCCTCGGCGACGTCCTGCGGCAGGCCGCCCTGGCCCAGCGAACTCATGCGTCGCCCGGCTTCGCGCAAGGCGAACGGCATGTGCGCGGTCATGCTGGTTTCGATGAATCCTGGGGCCACGGCGTTGATGCTGATGCCGCGCTCTTTCAACTGAGGCGCCAAGGCCCGTGCCAGCCCAATCAGGCCCGCTTTACTTGTGGTGTAGTTGGTTTGCCCGCGATTGCCAGCCAGACCACTGATCGAGGCCATCAGGATCACGCTGCCGTTGTCGTGCAGCGCGCCTGCGTCGATCAGCGCCTGGGTCAGGACCTGGGGCGCGTTGAGGTTGACGTTGAGCACCGAGTCCCAGAAGTCGGTGGTCATGTTCGCCAGGGTTTTGTCCCGAGTAATGCCAGCGTTATGCACGACGATGTCGAGGCCGCCAGGCAGGTGTTCGATAAGCTGCGAGGCCGCGTCGGGCGCGCAGATGTCCAGCACCAGTGGCTGACCACCAAGACGCGCGGCCAATGCGTCGAGATCGGACCTGGCTTGTGGCACATCCAGTAACACCACTTCCGCACCATCGCGGGCCAGGGTTTCGGCAATCGCCGCGCCGATGCCACGAGCCGCACCGGTGACCAGCGCCTTGCGCCCGGCCAGCGGGCGACTCCAGTCCTGAACCTTGGCGGCACAGGCACTCAGGCGAATCACTTGCCCGGAAATAAACGCGCTTTTCGGCGACAGGAAGAACCGCAGCGCGCCTTCCAGTTGATCCTCAGCGCCATCTTCGACCTGCAACAGCTGAACAGTGCCGCCGTTGCGCATCTCCTTGGCCAGCGAGCGGCTGAAACCTTCGATGGCTTGCTGTGTGCTGGCAGCAAGGGGATCGGTCAGCGTGTCGGGAGCACGAGCAAGAATGACGATGTGCGCGCTGGATTCCAGCTGACGCAGGATTGGCTGGAAGAACTCGCGCAGCTGACCCAGTTGCGAGGTGTGCAGCAATGTGCTGGCATCGAACACCACCGCCTTGATCTTCGCGCCTTGCTCACTGGTCCAGGGGTGCGCTCCGACGAGTTCGCTGCCGAAGCTGAACAGCAGGTCGTTCATGCGCGGGGCAAAGCTGCTGACCTGCTGGGCCAACGGGCCTGCGCTCAACAGCAAGGCACCTTCCACAGGCCGCAGACGCCCGGCTTGCCAACGCTCCAGACGCGCGGGCGAGGGCAGCCCCACGGCGCCCACCAGTCGACGCCCGATGTCTGAGTTGGCGAAGTCAATGTAGCGATCAGATGCCATGGAACACGCTCCTTGGGTGGGGTTCAAAGCAGTGGACCACACTCTGTTGAAGAAAGTCCTACGCTGTTCAGCAGACCTACTTACGCCAGAAAGGGAAAACTCAATGAGTCAGATACGCCGCGTGGCCATCGTCGGGGGCAACCGCATTCCTTTCGCTCGTTCTAACGGCGCCTACGCCACGGCCAGCAATCAGGACATGCTGACCGCCGCGCTGGAAGGCCTGATCGAGCGCTTCAACCTGCATGGCCTGCGCATGGGCGAAGTGGCGGCGGGGGCTGTGCTCAAGCATTCCCGCGACTTCAACCTGACCCGCGAGTGCGTGCTTGGCTCAAGGCTGTCCCCGCAAACCCCGGCCTACGACATTCAGCAAGCCTGCGGCACCGGCCTGGAAGCGGCGTTGTTGGTGGCCAACAAGATCGCGTTGGGGCAGATCGAATGCGGTATTGCGGGCGGCGTCGACACCACGTCTGACGCACCGATTGGCGTGAACGAAGACTTGCGTCAAATCCTGTTACAGATCAATCGCGCCAAGAGCACTGGCGACAAGCTCAAGGCACTCACCCAGTTGCGCCCGCACAACCTCAAGCCCGAACTGCCGCGCAATGGCGAACCGCGCACCGGCCTGTCCATGGGGCAGCATTGCGAGCTGATGGCGCAGACCTGGCACATCCCGCGCGATGAGCAGGACCAGTTGGCGCTGCAAAGCCATCAGAAAATGTCCGCCGCTTACGCTGAAGGCTGGCAGGACGACCTGCTAACGCCGTTTCGCGGCCTGACCCGCGACAACAACCTGCGCGTCGACGCCAGCCTGGAAAAGCTCGCCTCCCTCAAACCCGCCTACGAACGCAGCGCCAAGGGCACGCTCACGGCTGGCAACTCGACACCGCTCACCGACGGCGCCTCGCTGGTGCTGCTGGCCAGCGAAGAATGGGCCCGTGAGCGCGGTTTACCGGTGCTGGCCTACTGGCGCGATGGCGAGGCCGCAGCGGTGGATTTCGTGCGGGGCGATGAGGGGCTGCTCATGGCGCCGGTCTATGCCATGCCCCGTTTGCTGGCCCGAAACGGCCTGACCTTGCAGGACTTCGACTACTACGAAATCCACGAAGCCTTTGCCGCGCAGGTGCTCTGTACGCTCAAGGCCTGGGAAGACCCCGATTACTGCAAGACCCGCCTGGGCCTCGACGCGCCGCTAGGGTCGATAGACCGCAGCAAGCTCAACGTCAAAGGCAGCTCGCTGGCGGCCGGCCACCCGTTTGCGGCCACGGGCGGGCGCATCGTCGCCAATCTCGCAAAACTGTTGAGTGTGGCGGGGCAGGGGCGTGGGTTGATTTCGATCTGTGCGGCGGGCGGGCAGGGCGTGACGGCCATTCTGGAGCGCTGAAATGCCATTGGGCAAAGTCAAGGAGTGGGATATGCACATCAACTGTGTAACCAAGGTGTGGATCTAGCCAAAAGATCAGCCGTAAACTGCCGCTTCACGACAGAAGACGCGCCCATGCCGAGCAAAGGACATCCCCCCTCTCGCAGCCCCGAAACCGAGCGGCTGATTCCGACGCTGAGCGATCTTCCGCGCCCGCTCTACGCCCGTGCCGAGAGCCTCAGCGCTGGCTCGTGGACGCCGACGCATCGCCACGACTGGGTGCAGTTTTCCTACGCCATCAGTGGCGTTTTGGGTGTGCATACTGATCAGGGCAGTTTTTTCGCGCCGCCGCAGTGGGGCGTGTGGATTCCGGCGGGCCTCGATCACGAAGTGGTTACCTCGACCCGCGCTGAAATGCGCAGCCTGTACGTGCGTACGCAGGACTCGCTGTGGGCGCCGGACCGCTGCCGGGTGCTGGAAGTCACGCCGCTGGCTCGGGAGCTGATCAAGGCTTTCTGCCTGCTGCCTGTGGATTATCCCCAGCACGACAGCCACGAAGCGCGGCTGGTGCAGGTGCTGCTCGATCAATTGGCCAGCCTGCCGGAAGTCGGATTCTCCCTGCCACTGCCGCGCCACGCGCGCTTGCTGAGCCTGTGCCAGGAACTGGTCGAAGAACCGGGGCAGCTCATCACCCTCACCGATTGGGCGCGGCGCCTGAACATGTCGGAAAAAACCCTGATGCGCCTGTTTCAGCGCGAAACCGGCCTGAGTTTCAGGGGCTGGCGTCAGCGCGCCCGGCTGCTCGCCTCGCTCAACGCCCTGGAGGAAGGCGACAGCGTGACCACCACCGCGCTGACCTGCGGCTACGATTCCACCTCGGCGTTCATCGCCGCCTTCAAGACCCTCTTTGGCTTCACACCCGGCGAGCTGTTCAGGCCCTGACCGCAGCCGCGAGGCACACGCGCCTGCGACCGTCGGTCGATATATCCGCTTTCACACTGTCACAGGTACAGTCCCTTTCGTGGTTTATGCTGCGCCCCGGCATGAAAGGTGCTTGGCTGTATTGAGGGAACGTATGGTCTGCGATTGAATCCATGACTCATTCCACATGCCCCTACTCGCTGGCTGAGGATTGCCGTATAACGAGCAACGATCGCGTGTTTGGCAACGAAGGACCCAGAATAAAAGCTGATGAAGACTCCAAAACGCATTGAACCCCTGATCGAAGACGGTCTGGTAGACGAAGTGCTGCGTCCGCTGATGAGCGGCAAAGAGGCAGCTGTTTATGTGGTGCGCTGCGGCAAAGAGCTGCGCTGCGCAAAGGTTTACAAGGAGGCGAACAAACGCAGTTTCCGTCAGGCGTCGGAGTATCAGGAGGGCCG
>CAURWS010000012.1:0-18474 GCA_963528485.1 uncultured Pseudomonas sp.
GCGGATGGTCAGTTTGCTGAACGCCTGAAAGCCCATCAGCACGATCAGCAGGCTGATCACGCTGGCGAGCACGGGACGGCGGATGAACGGGTCGGTAAATGCCATTGCAAGCTCCTTCGAACAGTCTCCAGGGTCAGTCAACCTTGGGCTGGTCGCTCTGTTCGACGGGGGCTGCCGGATCGGCACTGATGGCGACGGCCATGCCGTTGTCCAGTTTCAACTGGCCACCGGTGACGACGTGTTCGCCCACTTTCAATCCCTTGCGGATGATCACAAGCCCCCCGCGACGCTCGCCGGTCTCGACGAAACGACGCTCGACCATCAACTGCGGCTCGCCTTTGTCGTTTTTCTCGGGCTGGCCGTCGGCGGCTTTTTTCGGCGTGATGACGTACACCGAATTGCCGTACAGCGTGTAGGTGATGGTGCTTTCGGGGACGACTAACTCCTGGCTGTCCTTGCCCAGAATCACCTGCAAATTGGCGAACATACCGGGCAGCAGTTTGCTATCCGGGTTGGGCAGGGTGGCGCGCACCAGCACGTTACGCGTGGCGTCCTCGACCTTGGGGTTGATGGCACTGATGGTGGCGTTGAAGGTTTCATTCGGGTAGGCGCCGACGGTGACCTGCACCTGCTGGCCGATAGAGAGTTTGGGCAGCACTTGCTCGGGCACGAAGAAGTCGGCGTAGAGGCTGCTCAAATCCTGCAACGTGGCGATGACCGTGCCGCTGGCGAGGTAATCGCCGACGTCCACCTGACGAATGCCGATGGTGCCGGTGAAAGGGGCGAGGATGCGCTTTTTGGCCAGTGACGCGTTGAGTTGCGCGACCGTGGCGGCGGCCTTTTTCTGGGTCGCGGCGAGCTTGTCGAAGTCGCCTCGGGAAATCGCTGCATCGCCTACCAGCTTGCTGCCGCGCGCGTAGTCGACTTGCGCCAGACCCAGATCGGCTTCGGCGGTGCCCAGCAGGGCTTTTTCCACGTCGCTGTCCAGTTGCAGCAACGGCTGACCGACCTTGACCTTCTGCCCGGATTCGAACTGCAATGCCTTGACCGTGCCCGCAACCTCCAGGCTCAGGTTCACGCCCTGCAAGGCCTTGAGGCTGCCGATGGCGGGCAGGCGGTTTTGCCAGGGCCGCGCTTCGACGACCGCCGCCGATACGTTGACCGGTGGTTTGGGGGCAGTAAATTGCTGGATCTGTTTGTAAACCGAAAATGCCTTATACCCGCCCAGGGCCAGCACCACGATCACCACAACCCCCAACATGATCAACATGCGGCGACGCAACATATTCCACTTCCTTGGAAAACCGACGAATCAGGCGAGCACGTTAATCGTGTCGCGGTTTACTTGCCAGCCCCATCAAACCAAATGCAAATGGTTATCCCACAACCCCGCAGGCAACTCCAGTGGCTGCGGGATCAGCGCACTCTGACGGCAATCATAGAACCGGCAGCGGCCCTGTCCCGAGGTCACGACAAACCCGTCCTTCACCGCTCCCACTCCGGCGCAATCAGGCAGCGGTGCATCGAGCTTCACCGCGCCGCTGTCCAGATCCCAGATAAAGAAACGATTGCCCCGTGGCGCGGTTAAGGCCACCAGGCGTAAATCGTTGTGAATCGCGACGCTGGCAGTGTAATGGGCCATCGCCTGCAGCTGCTGTTCGGCTACCGGGAATGCCTGAAACGGCTGCCCCGGACGCTTGATCGCCAGCAGCTCGGCGGACTCGTGAGAAGGCCCCATGAACTGTTGCCCCGCGACGACAGTGCCGTCGTTGGCTATCGCCATGTGGCGCACGCTGTTCATCTGTTGCGACAGGGTTTCCTTGCTCAGCAGCGTGCCGTCGCGTTGCATCAGTACGAGGCTCGGCTCCATGGCGTCGAGGTTCATCTCCACGCGGCTTTCTGCTTCGGTACGAATGCCGCCGTTGGCGACCGCCAGCGTTTCGCCATCGGGCATCCAGGACACTTGATGAGGCCCGATGCCATGGGTGGAAATCTCGCCCGCATGTTCCAGGCGCTCGCCGACGAATCGGTAAACGCCGAGCAAACCACGGCCCGGATCGCTGGTGTCGTTCTCGGTGGTGTACAGCCATTCGCCGCTCTTGTGGATCACCGCGTGGCCATAGAAATGCCGGTTCGGTCGCGACGTAATGGTCTGCAGCAGACGGCCATCGCGCAGGTCGATCAGGTAGCTTTCGGTGCCTGGCCGTCTGGCGACGAACAGCGCGATCGGCAGTTCGGGGTGATTGATGATGTCGTGGCAACGCTGGGCAACTTGCGTGGCGAACACCTGCGTGCCGTCCACGCGATAACCCACGGCGTAGTGCTGGCCGTTGCTGTCGTCGCGGGCGGACAACAGCAGCGGGCTTTCGCCTTTCTTCCTGAACAGCGTCCAGCCGCCCAGGGTGCAGGCGCTGAGGACAAGGCTGCCGAGAGCCAGAGCCTGACGTCGCAACATATCAGTCACCATCGTTGGCGTTGAAACCGAGCTGGATGCCCAACGCCTTGGCCAGTTCGCCTTCGTGCAGGCGATGAACCACGTTAAGGCTGTCGTATAACGCATTCAACTGCTGGCGACCCTGTTCGGTGGCCAGCAGCTCGACCAGCGGCGGTTTCAGCGCTGCCAGTTGTTTGCGGCTCTCTGCGTAGGCAGCGTCGATCTTGTCGGCCAGCGGTTTCTGCTCGGCAGGCAAGAGGCCGCGCAGGCCCTTGTTGTCGACACCGGACCAGACCGTTTCAGCGCTCGCCAGGCTCGCCTGCAGGCTGCTCAGCGACGCCTTGCTGCGCCAGGCTTCGGCCTGGAACGGCTGCGGCACACCCTTGGATTGACGACCCAGCGGCGTGCCGAGTTTTTTCTTCAGGGTGTCCAGCGCCGTGACCTGCACGCGCAGCAACTCAGCGATGGCCTCGTGGGAGTCGGCGTAACGCTGGTTGGGGAATTTGCTCAGCTGCGCGAGCATGCCGTCGGTGCTGTTCCAGCTGGAGAGAATTTCCTCGGCCAGGGTCTTCTGACGCTCGCCGATGGCGGTCAGCAGCGGGCAGTACTGGGCTTTCTGCTCGGCGCTGGCCATGTCGATCTGGGCATCGAACAGGATGTATTCATAGGCCGACAGGCCCTGGACCACGACGCTGGATTTGGCCAGCGCGTCGGCGGTGATATGCGGCTGCGCGGTGATCAGTTGCTCGACCTGACGACCGACGAGGTTCTTCTTGTCGGGCCAGAACTGGATCTGCCACGAGCGGTTGCCCTCGGCGAGTGGACCAATCAGCAGCGGCTGCAACTCGGCCCAGGCTTTTTGCGCGTGGAGGAAATCGGCGCGGGCGGTGTCCAGATCGCTCTTGCCTTGGCAGAACGCCAGCGCGCTGACCGCCAGTTGCCGGTCGGCGTCGACCCAGCGGCTGTAGGTCGGCAGGATCACCTGCTTGGCGATGGCTGCAGACGTCACGGCCTGCGGGTCCGACGGCGCACAGGCACCCAGCGCAAGCGCGGCGAGGCTGGTGAACAACAGCTTGGGACGGAACATGCCCGGCTCCTTATCTTTTTGAAAAACGGTTATAGAGAGTTCAGAAACGCCAACAGCGCCGCCCGCTGCTGGGCGTCGAACGCCAGCACCTGACGCTGCGCCGGCAAGGCTTCGCCGCCATGCCACAGCACGGCTTCCATCAGGTTGCGCGCGCGGCCGTCGTGGAGAAATTGCGTGTGCCCGCTGACCTCCTGGGTCAGGCCGATGCCCCACAACGGTGGGGTGCGCCATTGCTGGCCACTGGCGCCGAACTCGCTGAGGTTGTCGGCCAGGCCTTCACCCATGTCGTGCAGCAACAGGTCGGTGTAGGGGCGGATCACCTGATTGGCCAGCTCCGGCTCCGGGGCGTCGGCGGCAGTGGTGAATTGCGGCGTGTGGCATTGCTGGCAACCGGCCTTGAAGAACAGGTTCTTGCCCTGCAGCACCTGCGGATCGCTGACGTCGCGCCGCGCAGGCACCCCCAGATTGCGGGTGTAAAAGGTGATCAGGCGCAGGATGTTGTCGCTGACTTCCGGCTCGCCGTTCGGGCCCTTGCCATTGGGTGCTTCGCGGCAGGCAGTTTGCGCAGGTGTGCAGTCGTCGACGGGTTTGAGGCTGGAGGTCAGGCCCATGTCACCGGCCAACGCGTGAGCGTTCTGCTGATTGACGCTGGGCTGCGAGGCCTTCCAGCCGAAGCGGCCGAGCACGGTTTTTTGCTGCGCTTGGTCCCAGACCCAATTGGGCGTGCCGGTGATGCCCGTGCCGTTCTTGTCGTCAGGGTTGGCGTTGGCGAGGATCGCCTCTTGCGGGATCGCTTCAAGCAGACCGAGGCCGATCATCGGTGGTGCGATACGGGCCGAGGCGCGGGTCTGCGGGTGCATCGGGCCATAGCCGAGCTGGGTGATCTGCAGGGTAGGGCGGCGCAGGTGAGCGGGCGTACCGTCGCGGAAATGCACGGTCATCGAGTCGTAGTCGACGCGCACCTTGGCCTCGGGTGCCACGCCGGGAATCGCCATGTCCTGCAGCTGCATGCCGTACACCGGCTCAGGCGCAAGGCCCAGTTGTTTCACGCGCTCGGCGAAGGCGGGCTCATCGGGGATCGACAGGCGCACCAGCATCGACACCGCGTTGTCCGCACCAGGCTCGGGCGGGTGGCCGCGACCGTCCTTGATATGGCAGTTCTGGCAGGCATTGGTGTTGAACAGCGGGCCCAGGCCGTCGCGCGCGGTGGTGGTCGACGGGGCAATGACCCAAGGATTGCGGAAGAAACTGTTGCCGACGCTGAAGTCCAGACGGCGGCTTGGCGACAGATTGCCTGATGGCAGGGAGAAGGCGTTGCGGTCGCTGCGATTGACTGTCGCGGCGCCACCGGATTGCGCTTCGCCAGGCTCGGCGGCGGTAAAACGCGGGGCGTCGTCGCACCCGCCAAGGGCCGAAGCCATCAGCAGGACAAGCGAAATACGGAACCGCGCAGTCATACACATCCTGCAAAGGGGGAAAATCGGGGCGAGCAAGCTTACCAGCCCCGTGTTGGACGAATAAGAGGGATTTGCGGTTGTAAGCGCCTCTCGAAACGTGTTGTAACCAATTTGCTTTCGGCAATTAGATACCGACGATTTCCAGCGCCGGGTTGGCTACCATTAACTGCATCAAACGCCGCTCGCCTTCAATGACCTTGAACGAGCGATAGTCGCCAATGCCATCCAGCTGTCGCTCGCGTTCGCGGATGGCCAGCTCCTTGGCCCGCTCGTAGCCGTAATGGTCGACCCTGAAGGATTTGGTCACGCTGCTGCCGTTGCGCAAGGTGGTGCGCGCCACCCAGTAGGCGATGCCGGTGTAGCAGCGGTAATGCACGCCGGGATAGCCGCTGGTGTTGGTGGCGATGACGCGCTGGCGAATGTCCCGGCTGAGTTTGGGCAGGTGCTTGAGCATCAGTTGATCCCGACAGGCATCGGCGGCCTTGCGCGCCGCTTCGCGTCCGCCGTAGCGAGAGAATGAGAACAGCCGGTTGAAGGTTCTGCCATCGCGGTAGATCGTCACTTTCCAGGCTCTGGGACCCTTGGAACCGCACAACAGATGGATGCCGTAATCGTTGGCTTTGAGCTTGCTGACGCGACGCCGTTTCTTGTTGCTCTTGGGCACGGTCTGTCTCCTCCTGGATGGGATGGGGTCTGGAAAGTGCACATGATCAGTGGCGAATAAGAGGCGTTCAATCCGGCGAGGCGTGAACAGGAAATGCCCTACAGAACTTACGGATCGGTCTTCAGAAACCGTCCATTTCATAGGGTTTTCAGGGTGTTTTCACGCGCAAAAAAAAAGGCCGACCCACGAATGGGTCGGCCTTTTCTCAGCGCTTGTCAGCGCCCTGATGAGCGCTGGGAAATGTCGATCAGAACTCGTGATCGGCGTTGTCCGGGTTCAGGTCAGTGATGCCCAGTTTGCCCGCTGCCTGCTCAATGGCACCGGTCTGTTTCACCAGTGCTGCGATGGCGTCGCGAACGACCTGATTGCCAGCGGTGTTGCCCGCAGCGATCAGTTGGTCGAAGTGCTCGCCCTTGTTGGCGTGATCGACGATGACTTGCAGCTTGGCCTGGGTGGCATCCAGGTCGGCGCGCAGGGTGGCGTCGGTCGCGGCGTCGGCCTTGGCCACCAACGAGGACAGGCTCGGGCCGCTGACCTTGCTGCCGTCTACGCGGGTGTATTCGCCCAGATAAACGTTGCGAATCCCCAGGCCGTTGTAGAAGTGCGAGTTGTGGGTGTTGTCGCTGAAGCAGTCGTGCTCGTCTTCGCTGGAGTTGGCTTCCAGCGCCACCTTCATGCGCTCGCCCGCCAGTTCGCCCAGAGACAGGCTGCCCATGCCGAACAGCATCTTGCGCAGTCCGCTTTCGCCGGATTCGCCTTCCAGTGTGGCGCGGTAGTTGTCGGCCACGCCCGGCTTCCAGTTGCCGACCATTTCTTCCAGATCGCTGACCAGCAGGTCGGTCGCGGCTTTCAGGTAGGCGCGACGACGGTCGTTGTGACCTCCAGTGCCGCCTGGACCTTCGATGTAATCGCTGGCAGGGCGTTCGCCGGCCCCCGGGCCGTTGCCGTGCAGGTCCTGGCCCCAGAGCAGGAACTCGATGGCGTGGTAACCGGTGGCCACGTTGGCTTCGGAGCCGCCCAGCTCGTTCAGGCTGGCGAGTTTTTCAGGGGTGATATCTGTGACATCGACCTTGTCTTCGCCGACCTGAACGGACTTGTTGGCGATGATGTTGGCAGTTGCGCCCGGGTTGCCCAACGCGTGCTGGTAGTCCTTGGCGACGTAGTCGATCAGGCCCTCGTCCAGCGGCCAGGCGTTCACCTGGCCTTCCCAGTCGTCGATGATGGTGTTGCCGAAGCGGAACACTTCGG
Organism: uncultured Pseudomonas sp.; assembly: GCA_963528485.1. GTDB lineage: Bacteria > Pseudomonadota > Gammaproteobacteria > Pseudomonadales > Pseudomonadaceae > Aquipseudomonas. Next base: position 6,891 of record CAURWS010000012.1, read on the forward strand.
TCTGCATGTACGGTACGCGGGCAGCGAGCCAGGCGTCGCGAGCAGCCTTCAAGGTCTGATCGTCGGGCTTGGCGAGGAAGGCATCGACGGCGGTGCTGAGGGCTTTCGCAGTGGATTCGGCGTCGCTGAAGGCGGCGAAGACCATGTTCGCGTAGTTGGCGACCACGGCTTTGGCCGCGGCATCGCTGGTCTGCGCCGGGGCGGCTGCGGGTGCGGCGGCAGGGGCTGGCGCGGCGGCGGCCGGAGCGGGAGTCGGAGCGGCGGCAGCGGGCTTGTCCTTGCCTTGGTCACAACCGGCCATAGCGATAGCGATGGCCAGCAGACTGGCGGTAGCCAGGGGCGTACGAATCATGACGAAATCCTGCGTCGAGAGGTGTGTGAACGGTGGCGAACGCCATAAAAAGCCGCAACATAATGCGAAAGAGTTGCATTCTGTGTAAAGGCAAAACGCCCTGATGCGGGCAGGGAGATATTTCAAGCTGTTACAAGAAATTCGGGTCAGCGCCTGCAGATCAGCCAGGCGCTACAAAACCCCGATATGGGTGCGCTGCGCCTGTTTCAGGTACGACAGCAATTCCCGCGCGGGCAGCGGTTTGCTGTAGAAATAGCCCTGACCTTCGTGACAGCCTTCGGAAATGATGTACGCCTCTTGCTCGGCCGTTTCCACGCCTTCGGCGATGACCTGCATGCCCAGGCTTTTGCCGAGCTGGATGATGGCGCGCACGATGGTGGCGTCGTCATCGTCGTCGATCAGGTCCTGAACGAAGCTCTTGTCGATCTTGATCTTGTCCAGCGGCAGACTCTTGAGGTAGCTCAGGGACGAATAGCCGGTGCCGAAGTCATCAATGGCAATCAACGCGCCTGAGCGACGCAAGCTGAGCAGGTGCTGGGCGGCAGTGCTGATGTCTTCCATCAGGCCGGTTTCGGTGACTTCCAGCTCCAGGCTGCGCGGCGGCAGGCGGTAGATCTGCAGCAGGTTGTTGACCACCCGCGGCAGCTCGGAGTGGTGCAGCTGCACGGTCGAGAGGTTCACGGCCATGCGCAGGTCGGTAAAGCCCTGATCGTGCCATTCGCGCAGCTGTTTGCAGGCCTGATCGAGCACCCATTCGCCGATCGCGATGATGGTGCCGTTCTGCTCGGCCAGCGGAATGAACTGATCCGGAGGCACGAAGCCATGTTCGGGGTGGATCCAGCGAATCAGCGCTTCGACGCCGACGACACGCTGGTCGCGGTAGCTGATCTGCGGTTGGTAAACCAGGTGGAACTGGTTGCGCACCAAGGCCTCGCGCAGGTCTTTTTCCAGCTCGCGGCGACGACGCATTTCACTGTCGACACTGGCGATGTAGAACTGATAGCGGTTGCGCGATCGGGTCTTGGCCAGGGTCATGGTCTGTTCGGCTTTTTGCAGCAACTTCTCGGTGCTGTCGCCGTCTTCCGGGAACAGCGTGATACCGATGGTGGCACGCAGGCGGATCTCTTCGCCGTCTACGGCAAAGGGCGCTTCAAGGTCGTCGAGGATATTTTGCGCCAGTTCGGCGGCTTCGTAGGGCTGTTCGATATCGGCCTGAACCAGCGCGAACTGGTCGCCGCCCAGGCGTGCCAGTGCGCCAAGACGGCCGCTGTGGCTGCGCAGGCGATCGGCCAGCGCCAGCAGCAACTGGTCTCCCGCCTGATAGCTGAATTGCTCGTTGATGCCTTTGAAATCGTCCAGACCCACGCACAGCACGGCGACCCGATGCTGCACCTTACCGGCATCCACCAGAATCTTGTCCAGTTGCTGCTGCAACTGCTGGCGATTGGGCAGGCCAGTAAGGAAGTCGTACTGTGCCATGCGCAGCAGGCTCGATTCAGCCTCGTGGCGCAGGTGGGTGTTGCGTTCGATGGACGCCAGCAGCTGGTTGGCGGTGTTGACCCACAGGCCCAGCTCGTTCTTTTCATGGCCCTTGAGCAGCGGAATCTGGTGCTCGCTGGGGCGATCCGGGTTGATGCTGGTCAGGTGTTCGATAATGCGCGACAGCGGCTTGGTCAGCAGCCAGTGATAGACCAGATACAACACCAGGCCCATGGCCAGCGCACGCAGCACCCCGGAGATGAAAATGATCAGCGAATTGATCAGGAAACCTTCGCCATAGGTGGCGGTGTCCAGGGTGATGCGCAGGTCGCCGTAGTACTCGCTGTAGGGGCTGCGGCCGACCAGCTGCGTGGTAAAGCTGCGCTCCTGGCCGAGAATCGGATCGGTCAGCCAGCGGGTCGGGGACGGTTTGAGGTCGCGGGTCTTTTCCGCGAGCAGGGTTTCGTTGGGGTGGCCAATAGACGCCATCCGCACGGCCTTGTCCTGGAACAGGCCTTCGATGACCTGCATGCCCATTTCGCGGTCAAGGCTATAGACAGCCTGAGTCGACGGGTCCCGGAACATGTCCAGGATCCGTTCGGCGTCGGTGGCGACGGCCTGGCGGGTCTTGTAGGCGTCGTAGACAATTTGTGCGCAACTGAGCACAACGCCCACGACCAGCGCCGAAAACAGCACCACACGCAGCAGCTTCACCGACAAGCTGTTCTTGAGTTCCAGCTTCAAATGGCCATTCCTTCATCCATGCTGATAGCGGGTGAATGGTTGCTAGCATTGGCAATGCAGTGCTCGGGGTCAAGGTGTTGAACACCCCCGACCTGTTTCAATCGGGTAACGATTCCATGCAGGAAACTGGGGCTATCAGTACTGTGTCGGTAAATAGAGGGCGGAACTTGAGCGACGTTTCGTCGATTCTGACCGAAACTGATATTAGTCCGCTATCGCTGGCTGACAATACATAAAGGACGAACAGAAGGCGAAAAAAAACCCGGCCTGGCCGGGTTTTTTTGCGCAGGCAGCATCAGGCGGTGAAAGCTTTGCCTTCGAACTGCTCAGCGACGAACTTCCAGTTCACCAGATTCCAGAACGCCTCAACGTATTTTGGACGCAGGTTACGGTAGTCGATGTAGTAAGCGTGTTCCCAGACGTCGCAGGTCAGCAGCGGGGTGTCGCCGTTGGTCAGCGGGTTGCCCGCGCCGATGGTGCTGGCCAGGGCCAGGGAACCGTCAGCCTTCTTCACCAGCCAGCCCCAGCCGGAGCCGAAGGTGCCAATGGAGGTTTTGCTGAACTCTTCCTTGAACTTGTCGAAGGAACCGAACGCAGCGTTGATGGCATCAGCCAGCGCGCCGGTAGGCTGGCCGCCGGCGTTTGGCGCCAGGCAGTTCCAGTAGAAAGTGTGGTTCCAGACCTGGGCTGCGTTGTTGAAGATACCGCCCGAGGAAGACTTGACGATTTCTTCCAGGGTCTTGCCTTCGAACTCGGTGCCTGGCACCAGGTTGTTCAGGTTCACGACATAGGTGTTGTGGTGTTTGTCGTGGTGATATTCCAGCGTTTCCTTGGAGATGTGCGGTGCCAGAGCGTCATGGGCGTAGGGCAGCGGCGGCAATTCGAAAGCCATGGTAATTCTCCTAATCAGGTCAGGTTGCGGTTAGCGCAAGGCCGATCACGGACGGCCAGACAGAATACGCCGGCGAGTTTTTACTCTTTGCGGCGTAGGGGCTGGATCATAGCACCGGGTCCGGCCCATAACCACGCAACAACTGTGTGGGATAGAGGTTCCAGAGCTTTGCGCAAGAAGCGATGGAACGTTTTGACAAGAGGCGTTTGGTGATCACCGCGCGGCTTATAAAGCGTCAGTTGCTCATGCCGAGCGCATCAGCTGTACCGCCACGCTGAACATCATTACCGCCACCATCAGGTCCAGCAGCCGCCAGGTCGCAGGGCGTGCCAGCCATGGGGCCAGCCAGGCGGCGCCGATGGCCAGGGTCGAGAACCACAACAGCGAAGCGCTGGCGGCGCCGGCCACGTAGGCGCTGGGTTCGGTCTGTTGCGCGCCGAGCGAACCGATCAGCAGCACGGTGTCGAGGTAAACGTGGGGGTTGAGCAGAGTCACGGCCAACGCCGTCAGCAGCACCGCGCGACGGGAACGCTGACCATTGCCGTCGCCTTCCTGCAGGCTTTGCGGCGACAACGCGCGACGCAACGCCTTGGCGCCGTACCATAGCAGAAACACCACGCCACCCCAGCGCGCGACGGCCAGCAGCGTCGGGTTATGCGCCAGCACATTGGCCAGCCCGAACACCCCGGCGGCCACCAGCACCACGTCGCACAAAATGCACAGCACGGCCACCGACAGGTGATGCTCACGGCGCAGGCTTTGCGCCAGCACATACGCGTTTTGCGTGCCAATGGCCATGATCAGGCCGAACGCAACCAGCAGTCCGTTGAGGTAGCTTTGCCACATGATGTCGTGCTCCAGAATGACGATGACGTGAAGAAATGAGGTGGCGATTGTCGGGTCTGAAGCTGTATAAGAAAAACCAATAATCCTGATCGCTCATTAGGGAAAGTGATGTTCGATTACAAACTGCTCGCCGCCTTGGCTGCGGTTGTGGAACAGGCCGGGTTCGAACGCGCTGCGCAAGTGCTCGGGCTGTCGCAATCGGCGGTGTCGCAGCGGATCAAGCTGCTGGAGGCCCGAGTCGGCCAGCCGGTGCTGGTGCGGGCCACGCCGCCGTCGCCCACGGAAATCGGCCAACGGTTGCTCAACCATGTGCAACAGGTCCGCCTGCTGGAGCGCGATCTGCAAAGCGTCGTGCCTGCGCTGGACGAAGGCGGGGTCCCTGAACGCCTGCGCATCGCCCTCAACGCCGACAGCCTGGCGACCTGGTGGGCGCAGGCGGTGGGGGATTTCTGCGCCGAACATCGCTTGTTGACGGACTTGGTGGTCGAGGATCAGGACGTCGGCCTCAAGCGCATGCGGGCAGGTGAGGTGGCCGCATGCCTGTGTGCCAGCGAACGCCCCGTGGCCGGTGCGCGCAGCCTGTTGCTGGGCGCCATGCGCTATCGTGCGTTGGCCAGCCCCGAATTCATCGCCCGGCATTTTCCAAACGGTGTGACCCCGCAGGCCCTGGCGTTGACCCCCGCGCTGGTGTTCGGGCCGGACGATTACCTGCAACATCGCTACATGGCATCGCTGGGGATCGAAGGCGCTTTTCAGCATCATTTGTGCCCGTCGTCCGAAGGCTTCATGCGTATGACCGAAGCGGGCATGGCGTGGGGGCTGGTGCCGGAAATGCAGGTCCGCGCGCAGATGGCCAGCGGCAGGTTGGTGGAATTGTTCGGCGATCGCTGCATCGACGTGCCCTTGTACTGGCATCATTGGCGCAACGGCGGGCAGCTGTTGACGCAACTGACCGACCACCTGGCGAAAAAAGCCGGGCATTGGCTGGTGCCGCTGAAGGCGCAATGAGCGTCACTGGCGATCGAAGGGTGTTATCTGATTCATGAAAGTGTGGAGCGGTAAATGAAGATTCTGGTCACCGGCGCGAGTGGTTTCATCGGCGGGCGCTTTGCACGGTTTGCCCTGGAGCAGGGGCTCAACGTGCGGGTCAACGGACGTCGCGCAGAAGGCGTAGAGCATCTGGTGCGGCGTGGCGCCGAGTTCATTCAGGGTGATCTGAACGATCCGGAGCTGGTGCAGGCCTTGTGCGACGACGTCGAAGCCGTGGTGCATTGCGCAGGGGCGGTGGGCACCTGGGGCAAGCGCCAGGACTTCCACCAAGGCAACGTGCAGGTCACTGAGAACGTGGTCGAGGCCTGCCTCAAGCAGCAGGTCCGTCGGCTGGTGCACCTGTCATCGCCTTCTATTTATTTCGACGGCCAGTCGCACCTCAACATCCGCGAAGAGCAGGTGCCCAAGCGCTTCCACAATCATTACGCCGCCACCAAATACCTGGCCGAACAGAAGGTCTTCGGCGCTGAAGATTTCGGGCTGGAAGTCATCGCCCTGCGCCCGCGCTTCGTCACGGGCGCAGGCGACACCAGCATCTTCCCGCGCTTGATGCAGATGCAGAGCAAAAAGCGCCTGTCGATCATCGGCAACGGGCTGAACAAGGTCGACTTCACCAGCATCCAGAACCTCAATGAAGCGCTGCTCAGCAGTCTGCTGGCCTCAGGGTCGGCCTTGGGCAAGGCCTACAACATCAGCAACGGCACGCCGATCCCGATCTGGGACGTGGTCAACTACGTCATGCGCAAGATGGAGCTGCCGCCGGTCACGCGTTATCGCTCCTTTGGGCTGGGTTACAGCGCCGCAGCGATCAACGAGGCGGCGTGCATGCTCTGGCCGGGCCGACCTGAACCGACGCTGTCCAGGATCGGAATGCAGGTCATGAGCCGAGATTTCACCCTTGATATCAGCCGCGCCCAGTATTATCTGGACTACCAGCCCAAGGTCAGTGTCTGGACGGCGCTGGACGAGTTCTGCGGCTGGTGGAAAGCGATGCACGGTACGGCGCTGTAACACGCCGGACGTGTTCGATGGTCCTAACGTTCGGCGGGTATACTCCGCCCTCAAGATTCAACGGCTTTCAAAGGGAAACGCATGCGCAAAGATCCGTACGACGACGTCGATGATGTCCCGAGCCTCAGCGCCAAAGATGATGACGACGACTTCATCCCCACCGCCGGCGCCCGCGAGCGCACCACGGTGTATTCGCGCACAACGCCGGTGGTCAAGGTCAAGGCGCCTGGCACCGGTGCGTTGTGGGCCTTGGTCGGCGCGCTGTTCATCGCGTTCTGTGGTCTGGGCTGGTGGAGCTTTCAACAGGTGTCGTTGATGGAGCAGCAACTGGTCGCGACGCAGGAAAGCTTCGCTCGCATCAGTGAGGAAGCGGCCGGACGTTTGCAGGATATTTCCGGCAAGGTGGTGGCGACCGAATCGGTGGCCAACAGCGGCGGCGAGGCGCTGAAGGCGCAGATCAAGGCGTTGCAGGACCAACTGGCCGATCAGAGCAAACAGCAGCAGGGCGTGGCCGGGCTGCAGGGCGGTCTGGACAAGCGTCTGGAGTTGATTGCCGCTCAGGCGACCCAGCAGCAGGCGACCAATCAGCAGTTGCAGGATCAACTCAAGGCAGTGACCAGCGAGTTGGCCGCGTTGAAGGCGTCTATGCCGGCGCAGAGTCAGCAGGATCGACTGGATACCGAGCTCAAGAGCTTGAGCGCGGATGTGGCGAATCTGAAGAAGAGCAACAACAGTCAGGCGATCGAGCGGCTGGAGCAGGACATGATCGTGCTCAAGAGCGAGCAGGACAATCGCCCGGCGGCAGGGGCTTCTTCTGGGGCGAGCACTCAGGAGTTCGATGCGTTTCGTGGGCAGATGACGCGGAATCTGAACACGTTGCAGAGTCAGATTCAAAATCTTTCGCAGCAGATCAATTCCAGGGCGCAATAGCGGTTGGCTTGGGACCTTTACTCTGATGCCCTGTGGGCCTTTTCGCATTGGTGGCGAAAAGGCCCGAAGGGCATCAAAATATCAATTCAAAGCCTCAAGCCCCTATAGCCTCACAGCGTCGGATAATCCAGATACCCCACCGGCCCCTTGCCATAAAACGTCTCAGGCCGCGGTTCGTTGAGCGGTGCATCCTTGGCCAGACGCGCCGGCAAATCCGGGTTGGCAATGAACGGCACGCCGAAGGCGACGGCGTCAGCCTTGCCGCTGGCCAGCCACTCGTTGGCGCTTTGCTTGGTGAATTTCTCGTTGGCGATGAACACCCCACCAAACGCCTCTTTCAGACGCGGGCCCAGGCTGTCGTCCAGCTCGCGCTCGCGGGCGCAGATGAAGGCGATGCCGCGTTTGCCCAACTCCGACGCTACGTAAGTGAAGGTCTCGGCCAGGTTGTCGTCGCCCATGTCATGGGCGTCGGCGCGCGGTGCGAGGTGCACGCCCACGCGGCCTGCGCCCCAGACTTCAACGGCAGCGTCGGTCACTTCCAGCAGCAGACGCGCGCGGTTTTCCAGCGAGCCGCCGTAGGCGTCGGTGCGGGTGTTGGTGCTGCTTTGCAGGAACTGATCGAGCAGGTAACCGTTGGCACCGTGGATTTCCACACCGTCGAAACCGGCGGCCTTGGCGTTTTCGGCACCGACGCGGTACGCCTCGACGATGTCTTGGATTTCAGCCAGCTCCAGCGCGCGCGGCGTCGGGTAGTCGGACAGCGGACGGACCAGGCTGACGTGGCCTTTAGGCTGGATGGCGCTCGGCGCAACCGGCGCTTCGCCGTTCAGGTAGCTGGGGTGGGAAACGCGACCCACGTGCCACAGTTGCAGGACGATCTTGCCGCCAGCGGCGTGCACAGCCTTGGTGATGTTGCTCCAGCCGCGTACCTGATCGTTGGACCAGATGCCGGGGGTGTCCGGGTAGCCGACGCCCATCGGGGTGACCGAGGTCGCTTCGCTGATGATCAGGCCGGCCGACGCGCGTTGCACGTAGTACTCGGCCATCATTGCGTTGGGCACGCGGCCTTCGTCGGCGCGGCAGCGGGTCAGCGGGGCCATGACGATACGGTTGGCCAGCTCCAGCTCGCCTATCTTGATCGGGTCAAAAATCGTGGTCATCGGGGATTTCCTCAATGCTTTGGGTAAAGGGTGAATCCGCAGTCTTTTGTCGCAAGGCTGCAGCGCCGACTCTTGAGGCCCGGTTCGCTACAGCAGCCAGCTCGGCATTGTCGCGCTGACGGAAAACAATCAGGGGCACGATCAGCTCAGAGCTGTTTGGCCAGTTCCTGCAAAAACGCCTGAATCGCGTCTTCGTTGCGTTTGAAAAAATGCCATTGCCCGTGCTTTTGGCTGGTGATCAGCCCGGCACGTTGCAGTTGCGCCAAGTGGGCCGAAACCGTCGATTGCGAAAGGCCCGCGCGTTGGTCGATCTGACCGGCGCAGACACCGCCATCAAAGGTGTGTTGTTGATCGGGGAAGCAGGTCGCAGGGTCTTTGAGCCAGGCAAGGATCTGCCGCCGAACCGGGTGCGCCAGGGCTTTTATTGTCTCGTCGAGGTCGATAGGCATGTCGTTCTCAATGTGGGTGTAGCGGTGTATCGCGATGGGGCGAACCATATATCTATAAATCGCGATATACAAATATGAATGGGTGCTAAGCCAAGCACGAATCGGTATATCGGGTTATAACGATATGGGCCGCCGGCGTGTTGTACTCTGTTACATTCCGCTCATGAACTACCTCGCACACCTCCACCTGGGCGGTCAGACGCCTGCTCAATTGCTCGGCAGCCTGTACGGCGATTTCGTCAAAGGGCTGTTGCCGGGGCGGTTTCCTGCGGACATCGAGGACGCTATCCGCCTGCATCGGCGTATCGATGTGTTCACCGACGCGCACCCGGTGATCAAACAGGCCATGGGGCGTTTCCCCGCTGAGCGCAGGCGCTACGCCGGGATCGTGCTCGACGTGTTCTTTGATCATTGCCTGGCGCGGGACTGGGCGCAGTATTCGGATGTGCCGCTGCACGCATTCACCGGTAAGGTCTATCGCGTGTTGGCCGAAGAGCCGAACCTGCCGGAGCGCCTGGCCTACATTGCACCGCGCATGGCGGCGCAGGACTGGCTGGGTTCCTACGTGGATTTCGACGTGGTGGGCAATGCGCTGGCGGGGATTGCTCGACGGCTGTCGCGCCCCGAGGGACTGGCCGGCGCCATGCAGGAACTGCAGGCGCTTTATCGGCCGTTGAGTGAGGACTTTCGCGCGTTCTATCCCGAGCTTCAGGCGTTCGCTCAGGCCGCTCTGGCTGCCGGACGTGCCTCGGCTGGCTGAGGGGCTTCATCTGACGCGTTCGCGTCGCCAAACAGGGCTGCCTGCACCGTTTGCTGAGCCTCGAATGCCAGAGCTGCGCGCTCCTTGCCCTGAGACGTGATCGGAGCCAGCAACTGAATGTGCACCTCGCTCACCTCGTTGGCGAACAGTCTACGCAGGTGCGAGAGCAGGTCGTCATCGCCAATGAACGGCGCGATCTGATCCGGCTTGCCATCACGCAGGTACTGGATCGCCACGGGCTGCACGGCCACACCGGTTTCAATCGCGCTCGACAGCAAGCGACCGTGGAAGGTGCGCAGGCTGCGGCCATCGGTGGTGGTGCCTTCGGGGAAGATCACCAGCGAGTGATTGCCCAGCAAGTGCTGACCCATTTGTTTCTGAATCAACTTGCTGTCGCCCGAACCGCGGCGAATGAACAGCGTGCCGGCTTTCAGTGCCAGCCAGCCGGCGACAGGCCAGGTGCGCACTTCAGCCTTGGACAGAAATGACAGCGGGGCGAGCATGCCCAGCAGCGGGATGTCGGTCCAGGACACATGATTGCAGACCCACAGCATCGGCTGGCCCGGCATGTGGCCGCTGACCCTGACGCGAAACGGCAGGGCAGCCGTCAGGCGTCTCATGAACCAGCTGGTCCAGCGCTGGCGCCGGGCCATCGAGGCGCCGATGCGCAGGCGTTCCATCAGGGCGAAGATGCCGGCGATGGTCAGGCCCAGCGCGATGACCCACAGCACGCGGATGACACGCGCATGACTGCGCAGCGTGCTCATCACACGGCTGCCTTGAAGTGGCGGGCGTAACGCGGGCAGAGCTCGTCGCGCTTGAGCAGGATGAACACGTCGGCCACCTGGAAGTCTTCGTCCCAGCACGGCTCGCCACAGATCTTTGCGCCCAGGCGCATGTAGGCTTTGAGCAGCGGCGGCATCTCGCAGATCACGTTGTTCGGCAGGTCCAGGCTTGGCAGCGGATTTTTCGGCTCGGCGCGCAGGTGTTCGGTGCTCAGGTAACGTTCACGCAGACGCTGCATGATCGCGTGAGCCTGAATGCCGCCGTCCTGCATCGGGATGCTCGCGCAGCCCATCAGGTAGCTGTAGCCGCCCTCGTTGAGCACTTCGGCCAGCTCGCTCCAGAGCACCGCGATGGTGCCGCCGTTGCGGTAGGCCGGGTCGACGCAGGTGCGGCCCAGTTCCAGGATCGGGCCCTGCAGATGGCCCAGGCCATGCAGGCTGAACTCTTCTTCGCTGTAGAACCGGCCCAGGGTGTTGGCGGCCTTGTGGTCCAGCAGGCGGGTGGTGGCGACCAGCTTGCCGCTGCCCAGGTCACGCACGCCGATGTGCATGCAATGTACGTCGTAATCGTCGATGTCCAGGCCCAGCTCGGCGCCCTTGAGTTTGGCGTTGAATTCGCCGCTGAAGACACAAAAACGCAAGGCCTGTGCTTCCTGCATGGCGTGAGGCCCGATCAGGCGCTCGGCCTGCAGGCGACGTTCGGAGCGGGTGTCTCGAATACTGGCGATCTGACTCATGTGGCGTCTCCGTGGGCCAGCCCTGGTCCAGGCCGGTCGACTGATTATTCGAAGCATTGCTGTACGAATGCAGGCTAGGGAGGGCCGATGTCATGTCCATTAAGCTTTGGTGATGGTTGCGTGACAGGGTTCTAGGCGCGCGCATCACCTCCTGTCATCAATGCCTGCTAGGGTTTCTCGCACCCTGCATTCGAGACCCTTTCATGCGCCGTCTGCTGTTCATCGTCCTGCTGTTCGCCAGCCCGGCTTTCGCCGACACATGGCCCGACGATCAATGGTCTGCTCACCCCCTCACGTCCAGTGCCGCGCTCAAGGAGCTGGAGGCCTACGCCTTCCCGCCCCGGGACGAGCAGACCCACCAGGGCATTCGCACCGATGCGCTGCTGATC
>CAURWS010000013.1:0-18407 GCA_963528485.1 uncultured Pseudomonas sp.
TAACGACCCCGTGAATGTGATCAACGCTCTTGCCAGATGATTGCCTGAGTTGAAGATGAAGGCACTAAGCCCGCAGAGCCAACCGCTCTTTGTTTCTCACATCTGACAACTCCTGATTTTCGTGGTCATACCTTCCGCCAAGCAGAGGCTTTCACGCCGATCACTTCAGGAATCCTTCATGACCCGCACGCGCTACCTTCCGCTTTTGCTCACCGCATTGATCGCCACCCTGACCGGCTGCGGGGACAAGAACCCTGAAAAAGCCCGTGCCTCGGCTGATACGCGAGGGCTGTCGAAGTCAATGACGGTGGATGTCAGCGGCGCCCTGAACCTGCATTACGAAGCGAAAGGGGATGCGGTCGGCGTAGGATTTCTCCCCGGAAAACTCCCCGGCGCGAACTGGCTGACACTCAGCGCGGATCAAGAGCAGGAAGGCGACCGAAACGAAGTCAGCATCGGCCCGATCCTCGGCTTTTCTTTCGACAATCCTGACCAGGAAAAACAGGCGATCATGTTCCAGGGCGGTCGTGTAGAAGTCGCCCACGACGAGAACAGCGCCTCCTACGATACGGGCTCGTACTACCAGTATTTCGACGCCGACAAGTCGGGCGCCAACAGCAACGTCAAACTCGAATTCAGCAAAATCGAAAAACTGGCGTCCGGCAACAAACTGCTGGAGCGCTACCGCCTTGTGGGCACCTTCCAGTTCAACGCCGCCCTTTCTCCCGAACAACCCTCCGACGAATGCACCCGCGAAGCCGCCGCCTACGCAGCCGAGCACGGCGAACGCCATCCGGGCTTCGACGCAAAACTGTGCGACGCCAAAAGTCTCGTGGCAAAGGGCAGCTTTGATATCACTCAGGATTTTCCGGTGATGGGCAAGGCGGGGTGAGCAGCGCTTCAGCCATGCCCCCATCTTGCAATTCAGAAACATCGGACATCCATCACGGATACGCCCTACAACGTTACAGAAATGTTCTGCAATAGCATCTCCAGCCTGATCTCGACAGGCTGGAACAATGACTCGAACCTATTGCTTCGAAGGCGATTGCGGACTTGAAGCCGACCAACTCTGGTGGCTGATCGCAACAGAAACATTGATGGAAGAGTTTGGTATCACCGACATCGCTGCTGCTGTAGCAATTGTCAGCGGCGCGAACATGGTGCCGACTCGCGCAAAGCCCGGAGGGGCCATACCCCGCACCTCCATCGCATCGCTGCTCGCCCGCCGACTGAGCCGCAAGCGCCGTCTTCCCTTCCGTGTTCCAACCCTTACAGGCTTCTTCCCTCCCAGCATCAGAATGACCAGCAAAGCAGGTGCCGTTATCGGTAGAGCCATTCCCGTTGTTGGCTGGGCCTACACTGCTTTTGAACTGACGACAGTTGCGGTAAAAACCGTGCGTAAGTACAACGCCGTAGTCGAGCCCGAGGACCGAGTCTTTTGATGACGAACAAAGTTTCCCCACTTCCTGACGACAGCCACATGCAGAAATTGCTGGCTTTACTGAGTCAGCACCTGGGTCCGTTCGACCTCGAAAAACTGCATCTGAACACGTCGATCAATCACGACTTGGGCTGTGATGGGGACGATGCTGCGGAGTTGATGGCAGAACTCGCCGAGACGTTCTCCATCGAGTTTGTCGATTACGACGCCTATCGGTATTTCAAACCCGAAGGGTATGACTTGATGAAGTGGCGTCGCGGCAAGGACAGGCGTGGCGAAATTCCTCTGACGTTGGCGATGCTGCATCACGCCATCGTGCAAAGGTATTGGATGACGGAAGATCTCGAAGCGCTTCGGCCTCAATCAACCGCCCTGCGCGATCCATACTGACGACAGCGTGCCTGAGCCCACTTGAATGACTGATCCGCAATTACTCGCACCTGAGCGAAAAGCATAAAAAAACCGCCCCAAAGGGCGGTTTTCTATTCAGCGAAACCCGATCTTAAAACTTCGGACCCGCTGCCTTGATCGCGTCGCTCACGTCGAACTTCTTGAAGTTCTCGATGAACAGGCCGGCCAGGGCTTTGGCCGCTTCGTCGTACGCTGCTTTGTCAGCCCAGGTGTTGCGTGGGTTGAGCAGTGCGGTGTCGACGCCTGGGACGGACTTCGGCACGTCCAGGTTGACGGTCGCCAGGTGCTCGGTTTCTGCACCGATCAGCGCGCCGCTCTGGATGGCTGCGATGACGCCACGGGTGGTCGGGATGTTGAAGCGTTTGCCGACGCCGTAGCCGCCGCCGGTCCAGCCGGTGTTGACCAGATAAACCTTGGAGCCGAAGCCGCGGATGCGCTTGATCAGCAGCTCTGCGTATTCGCCAGCCGGACGCGGGAAGAACGGCGCGCCGAAGCAGGTGGAGAAGGTCGACTTGATACCGGCGCCCGAGCCCATTTCGGTCGAACCGACCAGCGCGGTGTAGCCCGACAGGAAGTGGTAGGCCGCTTGTTCTTCGCTGAGGATCGACACTGGCGGCAGCACGCCGGTCAGGTCGCAGGTCAGGAAGATCACAGCGTTTGGCTCGCCACCGAGGTTTTTCTCGGAACGTTTTTCAACGTGCTCCAGCGGGTACGCAGCGCGGCTGTTCTGGGTCAGGCTGCTGTCGGCGTAGTCGGCGTGCTGGTTGGCATCCAGAACGACGTTTTCCAGCACGGCGCCGTGCTTGATGGCTTTCCAGATGACAGGCTCGTTCTTCTCGGACAGGTCGATGCACTTGGCATAGCAACCGCCTTCGATGTTGAACACAACGCCCTCGCCCCAGCCGTGTTCGTCGTCACCGATCAAATAACGGCTTTCGTCGGCGGACAGGGTGGTCTTGCCCGTGCCCGACAGACCGAAGAACAGGGTCACGTCGCCTTCTTCGCCGATGTTGGCGGCGCAGTGCATGGGCAGCACGTCGGCCGCTGGCAGCAGGAAGTTCTGCACGGAGAACATGGCTTTCTTCATCTCGCCGGCATAACGCATGCCCGCGATAAGGACTTTCTTCTGAGCGAAGTTGATGATGACGCAGCCGTCGGAGTTGGTGCCGTCACGCTCTGGCACGCACTCGAAGTTGGCCACGTTCAGCACTTGCCACTCTTCGCGGCCAGCTGGGTTGTACTGGGCCGGATTGATGAACAGGCAACGACCGAACAGGTTCTGCCAGGCAGTCTGGGTGGTCATTTTTACGGCCAGGTAGTGATCGGCCGCTGCGCCTACGTGCACGTGGGAAACGAAGTGTTCCTGAGCGTTGTTGAAGGCTTCGACACGCGCCCACAGGGCATCGAATTTGTCGGCAGGGAATTTGCGGTTGATCGGGCCCCAGGCAATTGCTTGCGTAGTGCTCGGCTCATCAACGATGAAACGGTCAACTGGCGAACGACCGGTACGGTGGCCGGTTTCGACGACAAGTGCGCCGGTATCGGACAGTACGCCTTCTTCGCGTTTGAGGGCTTCTTTAACCAGTTCGTCGACACTGAGATCGGTGTAAACGGCGTTATTGGCTTGCGTCATGAGATTCCCCGTCGGCCCGCTGGCCGAGTGCTCCAAACGTTTTGTAGTAGAAAAACCCACACTACTACAGCTAAAAAGTGGCCGGATTATGCCAGAAAAGCCCAAAAAAGGTAGGGCCCTCCTGTCAGAACTACATAAAGACAAACCAGGCTGGCCGGGCAGAAACCATTCAGCCCGGCCCTCGCACTACATCAATGGCGAGTATCGGAAGGGGTGTCGATGCCGCCGCCTGCGAACAGCTGCGCTACATCCGTTGCGTCGAACAGATAGCGCTGGTTGCAGAACTGGCAGTCGATCTCGACGGTACCGTTATGCTCGGCCACCAATTGTTGTGCATCTTCCAGGCCAAGGCTCACCAATGCATTGGCGGAGCGCTCGCGCGAGCAACTGCAACGGAACACCAGCGGCTGAATGTCGAACATGCGTATCGGGTCTTCGTGGAAGAGACGATGCAGCACGGTTTCGTTGTCCAGGCTCAGCAGCTCTTCGGCGGTCAGCGTAGTCGCCAGCGCGCGCACGTGCTGCCAGCTGGCCTTGCGATCGTCCTCATCCTTCAGGCGTTCGGGTGGCAGCTGCTGAAGCAGGAAGCCGCGAGCGCGCTTGCCATCGGCGTACAACCAGAATTCGGTTGGCAATTGCTCGGACTGCACGAAATAGTCGGTCAGGCACCGGGAAAGCGTCTCGCCCTCGAGATCGACGATGCTCTGATAGCGCTTGCCGTGACGCGGGTCGATGTTGATGACCATTACGCCCTCAGGCATCAGGTCCTGCAGCGTAGCGCCAGGCTCGATGCGGCTCGCATCATAGTGAGCGATGCCGCGCAGCTCGCGCTCGCTGGAGCATTCGACCATCAGCAGGGACACAGGCCCTGATGAACGCGCCTGCAGGATCAGCAAGCCGTCGAACTTCAGCGTGCCGACCAACAGCGCGGCCGCAGCGAGCAGCTCACCCAGCAACTGGGCAACCGGTTCAGGGTAGGGGTGCTTGGCCAGTACTTCGGCGTAGCTCAGTTCAAGCGAGGCCAGCTCGCCGCGAACGTCGCTCTCATCGAACATGAAGCGCTGGGTGTAATCGGTGTCCGGGAAATCATGCATATGAAATTGGTATCTGAAGTGATGACAAAATGATGACGACCGCTTATAAAACGCGGTTTAGCACCAACAGGTGCACTGCCATGCCGATGGGGGCATTTTATGGACTATCCCGCGCTGTTCCAACCCAAGTGGAACGCCAAAAAATTCCTGCTGTGTAATCTGGTAGCGCTGGCGCTGCTACTGGTGTGGATCTGGCCTACAGGTCATGCCGCCTTTACACAATTCGACGAGTGGTTTTTCCACCTGCTGAATAGGCCGCTGGAGCAAAACACAGTGTGGCTGTGGATCTGGACAGTTGCCAGTATGCGCCCCTTCGACGTCGTGGTCGGGCTGGTTCTGTTGATGCTGCTGATCAAGGGCGACTGGGTTTTCAAAGCGGTGCAGACCCGCTCGGCATTGATCGGTTTCGTGGTGACCCTCATCGTGCTGTTGGTGATTCGCACCGTATTCTCGAAAATCATCGACAAGACGTCGCTTCAACACGACAGCATTTCGATGGTGATTCCTGACGCCATCAAGCTCAGCGATATCTTCCCGCACTTGGAGAAAAAGTGGCAGCTCAAGGACAGCTCGAGCCAGAGCTTCCCTGGCGATCACGCGTCGGTACTGCTGATCTGGGCGATGTTCATGACGGTTTACAGCCGCACCGTTGGTCAACGCGTGGTCATCTGGGGCCTGGCTTTCCTGTTCATGATGCCGCGACTGGTCGCGGGTGCTCACTGGGGCCAGGACGACTACATCGGCGGCGTCATGATTGCCCTGCTCGCACTGGGCTGGAGCTGCTACACGCCTTTCGTTGCCCACGCCACAGGTCTGTTGATGCGGGCGACCGCGCCGATTTTCAACCTGTTCGGCAAGATTCCGCTGCTGCGTTGCCTGAGCATCATGAAGCCTGGCGCGCGACTCTGACCTCCTTTATGTAGCAGCACGGCTTGCTGGCGGTGGCGATCTTTTCGGCTAACCGCCGGCAAGCCGGACTGCAGGGGAGGCGCTGCGACTTTTCAGTCGTCTCCCGAACGAAACTGAAACAATTGCCGACGCTGCTTCTTGGTAGGCTTGCCGTCGGTGGTCAAACCCAGACTTCCGGCCTTGCGCATTTCGGCTGCCTGCTCGCGTTTGGCCAGGCTTTCAGGGGTTTCGCTGTAGAGCAGCTGAGCCTCTGGCGCACCACGACGCACGATGGACAATGCCTGAACCACCACCGTGCGCTCGTCGAATCCGGTGCGGATTTCAAAGGTGTCGCCAATGCGCGGCTCCTTGCCCGGCTTGCAGCGTTCTCCCCGACAATGCACCTTGCCGCTTTCGATGGCCGCTTTGGCCAACGCGCGGGTCTTGAAGAAGCGTGCTGCCCACAGCCACTTGTCCAGACGAACTTTGTCGTCCTCGTCTGACTTTTGTGTCATCTGAATTCCTCAATTACGTGATAGTCAGAACTGTACTACGCAACGCCGGGCACGCAGTAATCTCAAGCAATGGGTAGAATCTTCCGCACACAGGTATGAGCATGCACATTCGTGTTCGCCCAGCTATCGTGGGCAGAACGCGCAAACGTACGGAATCGCTTTGAAAACATTCGACCATCTCACCGTTATCGGCCTACGCGAATGGGTGGCGCTGCCCAATCTGGGGGTGGCGGGCCTGCGCGCGAAGATCGACACCGGCGCCAGCACGTCCAGCCTCCACGCCACTGAAATCGAACCCTTCGAGCGCGACGGCGAAAAATGGGTGCGCTTCAACGCACATCTGGGCACCGTCGTGCAGTTGCGTCATCGCCGTTGCGAAGCGCAACTGGTGGCGATGAAAACCATCAAAAGCTCCAACGGCCATGCGCAGGTTCGCTATGTCATTCGCACGACGCTGGCATTAGGGGACCGGGTCTGGCCGGTGGAGTTCACCCTCGCTTGCCGCAAGGCCATGCGTTACCGATTGCTGTTGGGTTCAAAAGCCCTGATTGACGGCCAACTGGTGGTCAATCCGGGCATTACGTATGTTCAGGACAAGCCGACCTTTCCGGCTTCCAATTCCTCTGCCACAGGTGTTGCATGAAGATCGCTGTGCTTTCGCGAAATCCGCGTCTGTATTCAACTCGCCGTCTGGTCGAAGCTGGCATTGCGCGTGGCCATGAGGTCGTGGTGATCGATACCCTGCGCGCCTACATGAACATTGCCAGCCACAAGCCGCAGATCCACTACCGGGGCAAACCGCTGGAAGGCTTTGATGCGGTGATCCCGCGTATCGGTGCTTCCGTTACCTTTTACGGCTGCGCGGTACTGCGTCAGTTCGAAATGATGGGCGTGTTTCCGCTCAATGAATCCGTGGCCATCGCGCGCTCGCGGGACAAACTGCGCTCGCTGCAACTGCTCTCGCGACGCGGCATCGGCCTGCCGGTCACCGGCTTTGCCCACTCCCCCGACGACATCCCCGACCTGATCCAGATGGTCAACGGCGCCCCGCTGGTGATCAAGGTGCTGGAAGGCACTCAGGGCATCGGCGTCGTGCTGTGCGAAACCGCAACGGCGGCAGAATCCGTGATCGAGGCCTTCATGGGCCTCAAGCAGGACATCATGGTGCAGGAGTACATCAAGGAAGCCGGCGGCGCCGACATTCGCTGCTTCGTGGTCGGCGACAAGGTCATCGCCTCGATGATGCGTCAGGCCAAGCCCGGCGAATTCCGCTCCAACCTGCACCGTGGCGGCACCGCCAGCCTGATCAAGATCACCCCCGAAGAACGCATGACCGCCATTCGCGCCGCCAAGGTCATGGGCCTGAGCGTCGCGGGCGTGGACATCCTGCGCTCCAACCACGGCCCGCTGGTGATGGAAGTGAACTCCTCGCCCGGCCTGGAAGGCATCGAAACCACGACCGGCAAGGACGTGGCAGGCATGATCATTCAGTACATCGAGAAGAACGGTGGGCCGCATATGACGCGGACGAAGGGTAAGGGCTGATACGTTTGACGCACCTGCGGGCCTGGCGACAAGCTCCGCAGGTAAATTAGTTCAGGCTAGCGGCCAATCAAACCGCATCCCTTGGCAACATCAGCCCCAACGGCAATCGCACACGCGCCTCAAGCCCGCCTTCCGAGCGGTTGCGCAGCTCGACGTTGCCGCCGTGCATGGCTGCGATTCGCTTGACGATGGCCAGGCCCAGCCCGGTGCCTTTGCCGCCGCGGGCGCGGTCGCCGCGGGTAAAGGGGTTGAAGATGCCTTCCAGCTCCGACGGATCGATGCCTGTGCCTCGGTCGAGCACGCTCAGCACCACATACGGCGCACCGCTGTCGCCTGAGACATAAGCGGCCACTTCGACGTTGTCGCCCGCGTGATGCATGGCGTTGCCGATCAGGTTGTTCAGCAAGCGCTTCATCGAGACCCGACGCAGTGGGAACGGCGGGATCGATTCCAGACGCGTGCGTACCTGTTCATTAGGGCTGTTGTACGGCGCGACCACTTCGCGGATCAGGTCGACCAGATCGACTTCTTCGACCTCCTCGTCGCGGCCATCGCGAATGAAGGCCAGGAACTGATCGAGAATGGCGTCCATGTCCTCGATGTCGCGCACCATTCCATCCATGAACTCGTTGTTTCTGGGCATCAGCTCCAGCGACAGGCGAAGCCTCGTCAAAGGCGTGCGCAGGTCGTGGGAAACGCCGGCCAGCATCAGCTCGCGCTCGCGTCCGGCCTGTTCAACGTCCTCGGCCATCTGGTTGAAGGCGCGGTACACCTCGGTCATTTCGCTCGGCGTATCCCCGACCGGCAGCCGTACGCTGCGCCCCTGCCCCAGCTGGCGGGCGGCGAACACCAGCCGTTTAAGCGGCCGATTCAGCTGGCTGACGAAGATCCACGCAGATGCAGTGGACAGCAAACCGATCGCCAGGAACCAGCCCAGCACGCTCCAGATTTTCTGACCACGCAACGGATGGGGATACAGCGGCACCTTCAGCCAGCCATCGCCCAGGCTTGGGGCGCGCACCCACAAGGCCGGGGGCGCGTGGACGCGCAAGCGCACCTCTGTATCGGCGCCAAGCTCGGCCTGCATCTGTCGCTGATAGATTTCCGAATAGGGCCAATGCTGCTCGCCCTCGGGAACACCGCCGCCGACCACCCGAATCAACCCTGCCGCATCGGCGATGGTCTGCCGGTCGCTCTCATCGGCCGCCCAGTAGGCGCGCAGGGTCAACGCCACGCCATGGCTGTACTGGCGGTCGACCAGCACGTCTTCGTTCATCAGCAGGTAGACCAGCGTCAGCGCCTTGGAAAACAGCACGACGATGAGCACCAGCCACAATGTGCGGGAGAAGAAGCTTTGCGGGAACCAGAGCGGTGTTTTCATGACAACAGCTACACACTTTGCAGAAGCGAGCCAGGCTCGCGATAGTTCGCGGATTGCACCAGACAACAAAACCAGCCAGCTCAACACCCCTTTTCAGAGGCTTTGAGGTGGCTGGCGGGTGTGTGAGCGCGAGCGATGCGCCCGGCAAGCAACCTGCCGAACGTGCGGTTACTGCTTGCCTGTGCCGTCCGGCACGAATACATAACCCACGCCCCAGACGGTCTGGATGTAGCGTGGCTTGGCGGCGTCGACTTCAATCAGACGACGCAGACGGGAGATCTGCACGTCGATGGAGCGTTCCAGTGCATCCCACTCGCGACCACGTGCCAGGTTCATCAGCTTGTCGCGGGTCAGCGGCTCGCGCGCGTGCATGACGAGCGCCTTCAGCACCGCGAATTCGCCGGTGGTGAGCATGTGGACTTCGTCGCCCTTTTTCAGCTCGCGGGTGGCAAGCGACAATTCGTACTCGCCAAACGTGACGGTTTCGTCTTCGCTGGCAGGCGCGCCCGGCACCGGCGTGGACTGGCGACGCAGCACGGCCTTGACCCGAGCCATCAGCTCATCAGGGTTGAACGGTTTGGCCAGGTAATCGTCGGCGCCCAGCTCCAGGCCCTTGATGCGGCTGAGCTCATCGCCCTTGGCGGTGAGCATGATGATCGGCACCTGATTGTTCGCTGCACGCAGCCGGCGGCAGGCGGACAGGCCGTCTTCGCCGGGTAGCATCAGGTCGAGCACCACGAGGTGAAAGACTTCGCGAGCCAGCAGCCGGTCCATCTGCTCCACGTTGCCTACGGCGCGGGCACGGTAGCCCTTGCTGGTGAAAAAACGTTCTAACAGGCTGCTCAGGCCCGGGTCATCGTCAACGATGAGGATTTTCTCGCCTTCAGCCGTTTGTGCAGTGCTGCTCATTGGATGCTCCTTTAGTCTCGGCGCGCATTATGGCGTAGCTTCTTCCATATGCACCTTGTGCATTGTTAGCAGATTTTTCCTGAGCCGACACTGCCGCTCTGCCTCGGCGCTTTGCCGACCGCTCGCCCTGTTCCCTTCAACTGCCCATCACAACCGACAGGGCGATCCCCTAATCCCGACTCACTGGGTATAATGCGCCGCCCTAAAGGTCAGGCAACACTCGCTCAAGGCGGTTCGCCAGCAGCTGGAATTTTTGCACACACATTTGCCAGGTGGTTTTATGGACAGTATCAACAGCCGCATCGCCGAGGAACTCGGCGTCCGCCCGCAACAGGTCGAAGCGGCCGTCGCGCTGCTGGATGAAGGCTCTACCGTGCCCTTCATCGCTCGCTACCGTAAAGAAGTGACTGGCAGCCTCGATGACACGCAACTGCGTCATCTGGAGGAGCGCCTGCGCTACCTGCGCGAGCTGGACGAGCGCCGCGTGGCCATCCTTGCCAGCATCGAAGAGCAAGGCAAGCTGACCCCGGAACTGGCCCGCGACATCAAGCTCGCCGACACCAAGACCCGCCTCGAAGACCTTTACCTGCCTTATAAACAGAAGCGCCGCACCAAAGGCCAGATCGCGCTGGAGGCGGGCCTGGGCGAACTGGCCGACGGTCTGTTCAACGACCCGAACCTGACGCCGGACGCTGAAGCCGCGCGCTTCGTCGATGCCGAAAAAGGCTTTGCCGACGTCAAGGCCGTGCTCGAAGGCGCCAAGTACATCCTCATGGAGCGCTTCGCCGAAGACGCCTCGCTGCTGGAAAAACTGCGCAGCTTCCTCAAGCAGGAAGCCGTGATCAGCGCACGCGTGGTTGTCGGCAAGGAAGAAGAGGGCGCGAAATTCCGCGATTACTTCGAACACGACGAGCCGCTGAAAAGCATGCCGTCGCACCGCGCCCTGGCGATTTTCCGGGGTCGCAACGAAGGCATCCTCAGCTCTGCACTGAAAGTCGGCGAAGAACTGCCCGGCACCCTGCACCCGTGCGAGATGATGATCAGCGAGCGTTTCGGCCTGCAGAATCAGAATCGTCCTGCAGACAAATGGCTGAGCGAAGTGGTGCGCTGGACCTGGAAGGTCAAGCTGTATTCCCACCTGGAAACCGACCTGCTGGGCGAACTGCGCGACGGCGCCGAGACCGAAGCGATCAACGTGTTCGCCCACAACCTGCACGACCTGCTGCTGGCGGCCCCGGCCGGCCCGCGTGCCACGCTGGGTCTGGACCCTGGCCTGCGCACCGGCTGCAAGGTCGCGGTGGTCGACTCAACCGGCAAGCTGCTGGATTACGCCACGGTTTACCCGCATGTGCCGAAAAACCAGTGGGATCAGACCATCGCCGTGCTGGCCGCCCTCTGCGCCAAGCACTCGGTCGACCTGATCGCCATCGGCAACGGCACCGCCAGCCGCGAAACCGACAAGCTGGCCGCAGAGCTGATCAAAAAATACCCAGGCCTGAAAATGACCAAGGTCATGGTCTCCGAAGCCGGTGCATCGGTGTACTCGGCGTCGGAACTGGCTGCCAAGGAATTCCCGGATCTGGACGTGTCGATCCGTGGCGCAGTGTCCATTGCCCGTCGTCTGCAGGATCCGCTGGCCGAACTGGTGAAGATCGATCCGAAATCCATCGGTGTCGGCCAGTACCAGCACGACGTGTCCCAGCTCAAGCTGGCGCGCGGTCTGGACGCTGTGGTCGAGGACTGTGTGAACGCCGTGGGCGTTGACGTGAACACTGCGTCCGTCGCGCTGCTGGCGCGCATTTCCGGCCTCAACACCACGCTGGCGCAGAACATCGTGGCTCACCGTGACGAAAACGGCGCCTTCAAGACCCGCGCCGCGCTGAAGAAAGTGCCGCGTCTGGGCGAGAAGACCTTCGAACAGGCCGCAGGCTTCCTGCGTGTGATGAATGGCGACAACCCGCTGGATTCCTCGGCCGTTCACCCTGAGGCCTACCCGCTGGTGCAGCGCATCGCCGCTGATACCGGCCGCGACATCCGTTCGCTGGTGGGCGACGCCAGCTTCCTCAAGCGTCTGGACCCGAAGAAATTCACCGACGAGACCTTTGGTCTGCCGACCGTGACTGACATCATTCAGGAGCTCGAGAAACCAGGCCGCGACCCGCGCCCTGAATTCAAGACCGCTGAATTCCAGGACGGCGTCGAGGACCTCAAGGACCTGCAACTGGGCATGATCCTCGAAGGCGTGGTAACCAACGTGACCAACTTCGGTGCATTCGTCGACATCGGCGTGCATCAGGACGGTTTGGTGCATATCTCTGCACTTTCGGAGAAGTTCATCAAAGATCCGCGCGAAGCCGTGAAGGCCGGTGACGTGGTCAAGGTCAAGGTCATGGAAGTCGACATCCCGCGCAAACGTGTCGGCCTGTCGATGCGCATGAGCGACACCCCGGGCGAGAAGATCGACGGCGCTCGTGGTGCGCGTCCTGGCGCCGCCCCGCGTCAACAGCAAAGCAGCGCGCCACGCAAGGAAACCGCCACCGCAGCCCCGGCAAACAGCGCCATGGCTTCGCTATTCGCCAACGCCAAACAACTGAAGAAGCGCTGATGGATATCCCGGACGATCTGACCCAAAGCGCGTACTTCAAGACCCTGGGCTGCCGCATCGTGCGGCTCAGCGAAGAAGGCGTCGCCGAGGTGGCGCTGTCGCTGGAGCCGCATCTGCGCAATCGCGGCAACGTGATGCACGGCGGCGCGCTGTTCAGCCTGGTCGACATCGCCATGGGCCTGGCCTGCTCCAGCGCCCACGGCTTCGACAAGCAAAGTGTGACGGTTGAATGCAAGATCAACTACATGCGCGGCGTGCCGGATGGCGAAGTCACCTGCGTGGCGACCGTGCTGCATGCCGGTCGCCGCACGCTGGTGGTCGAAGCCCAAGTGCGCCAGGCCGACAAGCTCGTCGCGAAAGCACAAGGCACGTTCGCAATCGTCTAGCTGTCCGATAGGGATATGGGTTAATTTCGGCGCTGAGTCTTTGCACTGGAAATCAGTGCCGAAATTTTCGGGTGGCTTGCGCATGAAAACCCTGCGCAGACCGCCGGCGACGGGCATCGGCGTTAGGGCCAAAAACGAGGCGAAAACGCCAGTTCCTTTCTTCACCCTTGTAGACCGCCATATCGCCCCCATATAGGGCCGACTGACGCGTGAAGGAATCCCACTTGAGCGAACTTCTCAATCGCCGCCTGGCTCTGCTTGGCGAGCACTCTCACCTCTCCCTTCTGGAGAAGTGCTTGCACGGTATCGAGCGTGAATGCCTGCGCGTTACGGGCGAAGGCCGCCTGGCCCAGACCCCGCACCCCGAGAGCCTGGGCTCTGCTTTGACCAATGAGCAGATCACCACCGACTATTCCGAGTCTTTGCTGGAGTTCATCACTCCGGCGCTGACCAACCCGGCCGACACGCTGGAAAGCCTGGAAAAAATCCACCGCTTTGCCTACAGCAAGCTGGGCAGCGAGTACATCTGGAGCCCTTCGATGCCGTGCCCGCTGCCGGCCGAAGAAGACATCCCGATCGCCTATTACGGCACCTCGAACATCGGCAAGCTCAAGTACGTGTACCGCCAGGGCCTGGCGCTGCGCTACGGCAAGACGATGCAGTGCATCGCCGGCATCCATTACAACTTCTCGCTGCCTGAAGACATCTGGCCGGTGCTCAAATCGACCGTGGCCTTCGACGGCAGCGACCGCGACTTCCAGTCCGAGAGCTACATCGGCCTGATCCGTAACTTCCGCCGCTACAGCTGGCTGCTGATGTACCTGTTCGGCGCGTCGCCCGCGCTGGACGCCAGCTTCATGCGCGGCCGCTCGCACCAGCTCGAACAGTTCGACGCCGACACCCTGTACCTGCCCTACGCCACCAGCTTGCGCATGAGCGATCTGGGCTACCAGAGCAGTGCCCAAGCGGACCTGACGCCGTGCTACAACGACCTGCTGACCTACACCGACAGCCTGCGCAAAGCGGTGGCAACGCCCTACGCGCCGTATGTCGAGGTCGGCACGCACAAGGATGGCGAGTGGATTCAGCTCAACACCAACGTGTTGCAGATCGAGAACGAGTACTACTCGACGATTCGCCCCAAACGCGTCACCTATTCCGGCGAACGCCCGATTCAGGCTCTGGTAGCCCGCGGCGTGCAGTACGTCGAAGTGCGCTGCCTGGACATCAACCCGTTCCTGCCGGTCGGTATCGACCTGCAGCAGTCGCGTTTCATCGACGCCTTCATCCTGTTCTGCGCCCTGCAGGAGAGCCCGCAACTGGCCGACTGCGAATGCGGCAACGCCAGCAGCAACTTCCTCACCGTGGTCAAGGAAGGCCGTCGCCCGGGGCTGCAATTGAGCCGCAACACCTCGGCCATCGACCTGAAAGCCTGGGCCAATGAGTTGCTGGACACGATCGAGCCGATCGCCGCGCTGCTGGACAAGAGCCAGGGCATCGACGAACACGGCAAATCGCTGGCCGTTCAGCGGGCAAAGGTTGCCGACGTTTCGCTGACCCCATCGGCGCAGGTATTGGCGGCGATGAACGAGCACAAGGAAGGCTTCACAGCGTTCTCGATGCGTCAGGCGCAGGCGCATGCCGAGCACTTGCGCAGCCGTCCGCTGAGCGTCGAGGACCAGACCGCCTTCGAGACCCGCGCACGGGAATCTTTGGCTGAGCAGTCCGAGCTGGAACAGAACGAAGAGCCGGTGGATTTCGACACCTTTGTCGGGTCTTATCAGGCGAGCATTCTGGCGATCAGTAACTGATCGATGGACGCCGAGTCAGTCGCTGGCTCGGCGTATTTTGCTTTTGATTCTGCCCGCAGGGCTCCTGCGGCCTGCTCCCTGCTGCCAGAAGCAAGAGCCCATTCGACGCGGCTTTAAATCGCCTTCTCGAAAATCTTCGAATTACGCTGATAGTTGTACAGCGACGCACGCGCACTGGGCAGCCGGTCGACGCTGCTAGGCTCGAAGCCGCGCTCGCGGAACCAGTGCGCGGTGCGGGTGGTGAGGACGAACAGGGTTTTCAGGCCCTGCGCCTTTGCCCGCTCTTCGATGCGCTCAAGCAGCTCGTCGCCGCGCCCGCCGTGACGGTATTCCGGGTTCACGGCCAGACACGCGAGCTCCCCGGCCTCGGAATCGGCGATCGGGTACAGCGCTGCGCAGGCGATGATCAGCCCTTCACGCTCGACCACGCTGAACTGCTCGATCTCACGCTCCAGCACTTCGCGTGAGCGGCGCACCAGAATGCCCTGCTCTTCCAGCGGGGTAATGAGGTCGATCAGGCCGCCGACGTCACCAATCGACGCCTCACGCACCAGCTCGAACTGCTCTTGCGCCACCAGCGTACCGCCGCCCGCGCGGGTGAACAGCTCGGACAGCAGCGCGCCGTCTTCGGCATAACTGACGATATGGCTGCGCGCCACGCCGCCACGGCAGGCCTGGGCAGCGGCATCGAGCAATTCCGCCTGATAGTTGTTGCCCAGACGCAGCAGGTGCGCAGGAATCTGCTGCGGACGCAGCTCGCGCACCAGACGCCCATGCTCGTCCATCAGGCCGGATTCGGCGCCGAACAGCAGCAGTTTCTCGGCCCCCAGATCGACCGCCGCGCGGGTGGCGACGTCTTCGCAGGCCAGGTTGAAGATCTCACCGGTCGGCGAGTAGCCCAGCGGCGACAGCAGCACGATGGAACGCTCATCGAGCAGGCGGTTGATACCTTTGCGGTCGATGCGGCGCACTTCACCGGTGTGTTGATAGTCGACGCCTTCGAGCACGCCAATCGGACGTGCGGTGACGAAATTGCCCCCAGTCACGCGCAGGCGCGAGCCCTGCATCGGCGATGCGGCCATGTCCATCGACAGGCGCGCTTCAATCGCAATACGCAGCGCACCCACGGCGTCGATCACGCACTCCAGCGTCGCGGCGTCAGTGACGCGCAGCTCGCGGTGGAAGTGCGGGGTGATCCCGCGCGCTTCCAGGCGGCTTTCAATCTGCGGACGGGAGCCATGCACCAGCACCAGACGCACGCCCAAACTGTGCAGCAGCACCAGGTCGTGAACGATGTTGCCGAAGTTGGGGTGTTCAACGCCGTCACCGGGCAGCATGACGATGAAGGTGCAATCGCGGTGGGCATTGATGTAGGGAGACGCGTGGCGGAGCCAATTGACGTAATCGGGCATATCCAGATGGGCCTGTAGCAAAGATGGACGAAAGGTAGACGCTCACAACGGCATGAGCTTTATCGTCGGAACAGGCATCGCAACACGCGTACTCTCCTTCGGGGTGGGTGCTGTGGGGGCCGACTCACTGAGGAGTCAGGCAGTAATGTTCGATCAACTGACGCAATAGACGCACTGTAGGCTGCAAACGTGACATTTCAAGATACTCGCCGGGCTGATGCGCGCAGGCGATGTCACCCGGGCCCAGCACGATGGTCTCGCAGCCAAGGCGCTGAAGATAAGGCGCTTCGGTGCCAAATGCCACCGCTTCTGCCGTATGACCGGTCAGACGCTCGGCAACCCTCACCAGTTCCGCATCGGCGCTTTGCTCGAAAGGCGCGACTTCCGAGAACAGCGGCGCGTAATCGATCTGCACCTGATGCTGCTCGGCCAGCGGCTGCAATTTCTGCCGGATCGCGGCGCGCAGCATTTCCGGGTCCATGCCGGGCAGCGGGCGCAGGTCGAACTCCAGCGAACACTGGCCGCAAATGCGGTTGGGGTTGTCGCCGCCGTGGATGCAGCCGAAGTTCATGGTCGGCTGCGGCACGCTGAACTGCGGGTTGCTGAACTGCGTCTGCCATTGCTGACGCAGGCCCTTGAGCGCGCCGATGGCGTCGTACATCGCTTCAAGGGCGCTGTGCCCCAGGCTCGGATCCGACGAATGGCCACTGCGGCCAAGAATCTCGATGCGCTCCATCATTACGCCCTTGTGCAGGCGAATCGGCTTGAGCCCGGTCGGCTCGCCAATCACCGCCGCGCGCCCAAGCACGCCCCCTGCCGCTGCGAGGGCCTTGGCGCCGGACATCGAGCTTTCTTCATCGCAGGTCGCAAGGATGATCAGCGGCTGCTTGAAGGGTTTGTCGAGCAAAGGCTGCAGGGCTTCGATGGCCAGCGCGAAAAAGCCTTTCATGTCACAGCTGCCAAGTCCTACCCACTTGCCGTCGACTTCTGTCAGCTTCAGCGGATCGGTCTGCCACAGCGCGTCGTCGTAGGGGACGGTGTCGCTGTGACCAGAAAGCACCAAGCCGCCAGGGCCTGTGCCGTAGGTCGCCAGCAGGTTGAACTTGCCGGGGCTGACCTGCCGGATGTCGCAGGCAAACCCCAGATCGCCGAGCCAGCTGGCCAGCAGATCGATGACAGCGCGGTTGGACTGGTCCAGCGCAGGCTGCGTGCAGCTCACCGATGGCGCGGCGATCAGGGCCGCGAACTGGTCTTTCATGGACGGCAATGGCATAGGCGATTCCTCGGTGCAGGTACGACACGCGGACCATCATAGGTTCATTGAGCAGCAGGAATAAACCGTCATGGGTGATGTCCTGTACACTGCACGACCCACGCAGCTGTGTCGATTCCGGCTGCGTCCCCTAGTTCCTAGTGATTGAGCGCCTATCCGCGATAGCGCGCCTGGATTCCCGGCCATGCAGAAAGAAACCGAAATCAAACTCCGCGTCAGCCGCGAAACCCTGATTGCCCTGCGCGAACACCCGCTGCTGAAAAAGCGCAACAAAAGTGGCTGGGAGCGGCTTGAGCTGTTCAACCAGTACTTCGACACGCCGGAGCGCGAACTGGCCCACGCCAAGGTGGCGCTGCGCCTGCGCCGTGATGGCGACGCGATCATCCAGACCCTCAAGACCCGCGGCCAGAGCGTCGCCGGTCTGTCCGAACGCAACGAATACAACTGGGACCTGGCCAAGGCCAAGCTGGACCTGAAGAAGCTCGACGGCGAATGCTGGCCCGAGCAACTGGCCGATCTGGACAAAAAGACCATCAAGCCACTGTTCACCACCGATTTCGTCCGTGAAAAAGCCGAAATTGCCTGGGGTCGCGGCAAGTCCAAGGTCGTGATCGAAGCGGCACTGGACCTGGGCAACGTCATCGTCGGCAAGCAGAAAGAAGAAATCTGCGAGCTGGAGCTGGAATTGCGCGAAGGCGAGCCTGCTGCGCTGCTGGAACTGGCCGCCGAACTGGCCGAGAAGCTGGCGCTGATGCCGTGTGACATCAGCAAGGCCGAGCGTGGCTATCGCCTGTTCGACGCCAGCAGCTACTCGATCAAACTGCCGGCGCCCGAGCTGCACCCGGAAACCTCGCTGGACGACGCCTACACCGCGCTGGCCTGGTTCCTGCTGGGCAGCAGCCAGCGTCTGGCCGAGCAATACCGTTTCAACGGTCACTGGAGCCTGCTGCAGGATTGGGTCGAAGTGCTTGCCGAACTGCGCGCGCTGACCGGCAGCCTCGGCCAGGGCGCGCCTCGCGCCACCACTCATGACCTGCGCGCAGCATTGGACGCCCTGCTCGAAGACTGGCGCACGCTGGTGCAGGCCGGTCAGGAAGACG
>CAURWS010000014.1:0-18027 GCA_963528485.1 uncultured Pseudomonas sp.
ACCTTGCGCTAAACGAACTGTGGGAGCCGACTTGCTAGCGAAGGCGGCTGGTCAGGCACCATTGCGGTGAATGACACAACGCTTTCGCCAGCAAGCCGGCTCCCACAGGTACGGCGGTGGAACCAGAGATCTCTGGTTACGCCAGCTTCTCGAACTTCAAATCCCAAACCCCATGCCCCAAACGCTCACCACGGCGTTCGAACTTGGTGATAGGCCGTTCCGCAGGGCGCGGGACGCATTTGCCGTCTTCGGCCAGGTTGCGATAACCCGGCGCGACGTTCATCACTTCCAGCATGTACTCGGCATACGGTTCCCAGTCGGTGGCCATGTGCAGCACGCCGCCGGGCTTGAGCTTCGTGCGTACCAGTTCGGCGAATTCAGCCTGCACGATTCGACGCTTGTGGTGACGCGCCTTGTGCCACGGATCCGGGAAGAACAGCATCAGGCGATCGAGGCTGTTATCGGCCACGCAACGGTTGAGCACTTCGATCGCGTCGCAATCGTAGACCCGCACGTTGGTCAGGCCCTGAGTCAGTACGCCATTGAGCAGCGCCCCCACACCCGGGCGATGCACTTCAACGCCGATGAAATCCTGCTCGGGCGCTGCCGCTGCCATTTCCAGCAGCGAGTGGCCCATGCCGAAACCGATTTCAAGGGTGCGCGGCGCCGAGCGACCGAACACCTGATCGAAATCAACCGGCGCGTCGGCCAGCGGCAGCACGAACAGCGGCTTGCCCTGATCCAAACCGCGTTGCTGGCCTTCGGTCATGCGACCGGCGCGCATCACAAAGCTCTTGATGCGCCGATGATGGCTGTCATCGCCCTGGGCTTTACCGTCTTCGTCGTTCACCACTTCGTCGTCCGGAAGTGGGTCGGGCGTTTGCGAATCAATCATCAACAGGCTCTTACTTGATCAGACCATCCAGCGGCGAGGATGCGCTGGCGTAGAGTTTTTTCTGCATACGGCCAGCCAGGTACGCCATGCGGCCTGCCAGGATGGCGTGTTTCATGGCTTCGGCCATGAGGATCGGTTGTTGCGCGTGGGCGATGGCCGAGTTCATCAGCACCGCTTCGCAGCCCAGCTCCATGGCGATAGTGGCGTCAGACGCAGTGCCGACACCGGCATCGACCAGCACCGGGACGTTCGATTCTTCGAGGATGATCTGCAGGTTGTACGGGTTGCAGATGCCAAGACCGCTGCCGATCAGGCCGGCCAGCGGCATGATCGCACAGCAGCCGATTTCAGCCAGTTGGCGGGCGATGATCGGGTCATCGCTGGTGTAGACCATCACGTCGAAGCCTTCCTTGACCAGTGTTTCAGCGGCCTTGAGGGTTTCGATCACGTTGGGGAACAGGGTCTTCTGGTCCGCCAGCACTTCCAGCTTGACCAGGTTGTGGCCGTCGAGCAGCTCACGGGCCAGGCGGCAGGTGCGCACGGCTTCGATGGCGTCGTAGCAGCCAGCCGTGTTCGGCAGGAAGGTGTAGCGATCCGGTGACAGCACCTGGAGCAGGTTCGGTTCGCCTTCCATCTGGCCGAGGTTGGTGCGGCGCACCGCGAAGGTGACGATTTCGGCGCCCGAGGCTTCGATGGCCAGACGGGTTTCTTCCATGTCCTTGTACTTGCCCGTGCCGACCAACAGGCGCGACTGGAAAGTACGACCGGCCACTGTAAACGGCTTGTCGCTACGAACATTGCTCATCGGAAATCCTCTTTACGGTTGAGGTTCTTGCAGTTCTTCTGGATCGGGCAGGCTGCGGCGCTGCGGATCAACCGCCGCCGATGGCATGCACCACTTCGACCTGATCGCCGTCGGCAAGCGTCGTAGAAGCATGCTGGCTGCGCGGCACGATATCCAGATTGAGCTCGACCGCGATTCGACGCCCGGCCAGGTCCAGACGGGTCAGCAACGCCGCAACGGTCTCGCCGTCGGGCAGTTCATAGGATTCACCGTTCAACTGAATGTGCATGCGAAAGGCAGCCATCATTTTAGGGGGCGAGCATTCTAGCCCGATCAGCCGGTATGACCAAGGCAAAGCAACGCCATTCGTCTCACACCGGACTGCCGGGTCAGGTTCTCTTTAAAGCGTATCGAGCCCCAGGCGCCAGGCGAGCCAGCCCAGAATGAACCAGCCGATGAGCAAGCACAGGCCGCCAATCGGCGTGATGATACCCAGCTTGCTGACGCCCGTAAGGGTTAGCAGATACAGGCTGCCGGAGAACAGCAGGATGCCCAGCACGAAGGCGATGCCGGCATAACTGACCAGTCGACCCTGAATCTGCGTCGCCAGAATCGCCACGCCGAAGATCGCCAGCGTGTGAATCAACTGATACAGCACGCCGGTATGGAAGATCGCGAGGTATTCCGGAGTCAGGCGGTTTTTCAGGCCATGGGCCGCGAACGCGCCAAGGGCGACGCCGGTGAATCCGAAGAAAGCAGCCAACATCAGAAAGGTTCGAAGCATGTGTAACTCCAGGTTCAATGGCGCGTGATCTGTATAATGGCCCGCTCTACGGGTTCGGCCAAGCCATCTCTATGCTGCGTTTCCTCCTTCGTCGTGTCGCCAAAGGCCTGCTCTGGTTTGCAGCAGCCAGTGTCGTGCTGGTTTTGATCTTTCGCTTCGTGCCGCCGCCGTTCACAGCGTTGATGGTTGAGCGCAAGATCGAATCCTGGTTCGACGGCCAGCCCATCGACCTGCAACGGGACTGGGAACCGTGGGAGAAAATCTCCGACGATCTCAAAGTCGCCGTCATCGCAGGCGAAGACCAGAAATTCGCCGAGCACTGGGGTTTCGATATCGACGCCATCCAGGCCGCACTGGTTCACAACGAACGTGGCGGCTCGATTCGCGGCGCCAGTACGTTGAGCCAGCAGGTCTCGAAAAACCTGTTTCTGTGGTCTGGCCGTAGCTACCTGCGCAAGGGGCTGGAGGCGTGGTTTACCGGGCTGATCGAGGTGTTCTGGTCCAAGCAGCGGATTCTTGAGGTGTACGTCAACAGCGTGGAATGGGATGACGGCGTGTTCGGCGCCCAGGCTGCCGCGCAGCATCACTTTCACGTAAACGCCAGCCAGTTGTCGACACAGCAAGCGAGCTATCTCGCCGCCGTACTGCCCAACCCTCGGGAATGGAGCGCCAGCCACCCTACCAGCTACGTTTCACGCCGCGCCGGCTGGATCCGCCAGCAGATGCGCCAGTTGGGTGGGGATGAGTATCTGGTGGGGATTAACAATCGGCGCGCGTGGTGAGTTCAAGCACAAACAAAAACGCCCCGATCATCTCGGGGCGTTTTTCATTTCAGCTGACCGCTTACGCAGCAATCGACAGCTTGAGCTTGTTCATCGCGCTCTTTTCGAGCTGACGAATACGCTCGGCAGAGACGTTGTACTTCTCGGCCAGGTCATGCAGCGTGGCTTTTTCCTCGGCCAGCCAGCGCTGGTAAAGAATGTCGCGGCTGCGCTCGTCGAGTACGTTCAGCGCTTCGTGCAAGTTGGCCGTCGAGCTGTCGGTCCAGTCGGAATCTTCCAGCTGACGCGCCGGATCGTAACGATGGTCTTCCAGATAGTTGGCTGGAGACTGGAACGCGCTGTCGTCGTCGGCTTCTGCCGCCGGGTCAAACGCCATGTCCTGGCCGGTCAGACGGCTTTCCATTTCGCGCACTTCACGCGGCTCAACGCCGAGGCTTTCTGCGACGCGATGCACTTCTTCGTTGTTCAACCAGGCCAGACGTTTCTTCTGGCTGCGCAGGTTGAAGAACAGCTTGCGCTGAGCCTTGGTAGTCGCGACTTTCACGATGCGCCAGTTGCGCAGGATGAACTCGTGAATCTCGGCCTTGATCCAGTGCACGGCAAAGGACACCAGACGAACGCCCATTTCAGGGTTGAAGCGCTTCACGGCCTTCATCAGACCGACGTTGCCTTCCTGGATCAGGTCAGCCTGAGCCAGGCCGTAACCGGAATAACTGCGTGCGATATGCACGACAAAACGCAGGTGGGCGAGCACCATCTGCCGAGCCGCCCCTAGATCCTGCTCGTAGTAGAGACTCTCGGCCAGTTCACGCTCCCGCTCGGGAGTCAGCAGTGGAATGCTGTTCACCGTGTGCACATAGGCTTCCAGGTTTGCACCCGGAACCAAGGCATAAGCAGGTTGCAAAGAATTGGTCATACGAAAAAACCTCCGACACATGACTCGTGCAGTTCAGCACTGCGAAATTGACCGGGAACCGCTAAACAAGTTCCCTTAGCTGAAAAGTCAATAGATGAAACAAAATTTACGCTACAAACATTACCCGAACATTAAAACTCAACGAGGTGCCAGCTCTCTCAAATGGCGTGCAACCGCAATCCACGCACCGATATACCCCAACAACACGGCCCCAAGCAAGAGCGAAAGACCATCGGCCACCGGCACACCGGCCAGGGAGAAATTGCTGCCGTACAGTCCGGCCAGCTTGATCACGGCATCGTTGAGCCAGTCCAGGCCAAACGCCAGAATGCCCCACGACAGGATCCCCGCCCCGAAGCCATACAGCGCGCCCATATAAAGGAAGGGCCTGCGCACGTAGGCATCGGTACCGCCTACCAGTTTAATGACTTCTATCTCCGTGCGGCGGTTCTCGATATGAAGACGAATGGTATTACCTATCACCAATAACAATGCAACAACGAGCAGCACCGTCAGGCCGAACACGAAGCGATCACCCAGCTTGAGGATGGCCGCCAGACGCTCGACCCACACCAGATCCAGCTGCGCCTGCTGCACTTTCGGCATGGCAGCCAGGCGAGTACGTAATGCCTCCAGCGCCGGCTTGTCAACTTCCAGCGGCGTGACCAGCACGACGCCCGGCAGCGGGTTCTCCGGCAACTCCTTGAGCGCTTCGCCCAGGCCTGACTGCTGCTGGAACTCGTTCAGCGCCTGTTCGCGGGAAATGTACTCTGCATCGGCGACGCCGTTCAGCTCCTTGATCTGGCTCACCAGACTCGCGCCTTCACTCGGCGAAGCATCCAGTTGCAAATAAAGGGAGATCTGCGCCGCCCGCTGCCACGAACCGCCCAGACGCTCGACATTGCTCAGCAGCAGCGACAGGCCCATCGGCAGGCTCAACGCAACGGCCATCACCAGACAGGTGAAGAAGCTGCCAATCGGTTGCTTGCCCAAGCGACGCAGGCTGTCGGCCATGCTCGAACGGTGGGCTTCGATCCACGCGTTGAACAACTGGCCAAAACCGGGGCCGTCGTCATCGTCGTGCTTCTTTTTCTTCTGTGGGCCCGGCTCGGCGGCCTTGGGCGCCACGCGCTCGGAAACCTTGGGGCTGCGAGTGGCACTCATACGCCGGCCTCCCCGTCGCCGATCAATCGGCCGCGTTGCAGGGTGAGCATGCGATGGCGCATGCGCGCGATCAGGGCGAGGTCGTGGCTGGCGATCAGCACGCTGGTGCCCAAACGGTTGATGTCTTCGAATACACCCATGATTTCCGCTGCCAGACGTGGGTCGAGGTTACCGGTGGGTTCGTCCGCCAGCAGCAAGGCCGGACGGTGAACGATGGCGCGGGCGATGCCGACGCGCTGCTGCTGGCCTGTGGACAAGTCGCCCGGGTACAGCTCGGCCTTGTCGGACAGCGCCACGCGCTCCAGCGCCGAGTCGACGCGCTTGGTCACTTCGGCCTTGGACAGCCCAAGAATCTGCAATGGCAATGCGACGTTGTTGAACACTGTGCGATCGAACAACAATTGGTGGTTCTGGAACACCACGCCGATCTGCCGACGCAGGAAAGGAATCTGTGCGTTGCTGATCTGGCCCAGGTCCTGACCGGCCAGCAGCAATTTGCCAGTGGTCGGGCGCTCCATGGCCAGCAGCAGGCGCAGCAGGGTACTTTTGCCGGCACCGGAGTGGCCGGTTACAAACAGAAACTCGCCACGACGCACTCGAAAGCTCAGCTCATGCAAGCCGACGTGTCCGTTCGGATAGCGTTTACCGACCTGTTCGAAACGAATCATGTGCGCTCCCGCTCGGCGAATAGGGCCTGAACAAAGGGTTCGGCCTCGAAAGTCCGCAAGTCGTCGATGCCTTCGCCAACGCCGATGTAACGAATCGGCAGCCCGAACTGCTTGGCCAGCGCGAAGATCACCCCGCCTTTGGCCGTGCCGTCGAGCTTGGTCAGCGCAAGGCCGGTCAGGCTCACGGTCTGGTTGAATTGCTTGGCCTGGTTGATGGCGTTCTGGCCTGTACCGGCATCGAGCACCAGCAGCACTTCGTGAGGCGCCGCTTCGTCCAGCTTGCCGATCACGCGGCGAACCTTCTTCAGCTCTTCCATCAGGTTGTCTTTGGTGTGCAGACGACCGGCCGTGTCAGCGATCAGCACATCGACACCACGGGCCTTGGCGGCCTGCACGGCGTCGAAGATCACCGAAGCGGAATCTGCGCCGGTGTGCTGGGCAATGACCGGAATCTTGTTGCGCTCGCCCCAGACCTGCAGCTGCTCGACCGCCGCCGCGCGGAAGGTGTCGCCCGCCGCCAGCATGACTTTCTTGCCTTCAAGCTGAAGCTTTTTGGCCAGCTTGCCGATGGTGGTGGTCTTGCCCGCGCCATTGACACCGACGACCAGGATCACGAACGGCTTGTGTTCGGAGGTGATGACCAGCGGCGCTTCAACTGGCTTGAGCATTTCGGTCAGCTCGCTTTGCAGCGACTTGTACAGGGCATCGCTGTCGGTCAGCTGTTTACGCGCCACTTTCTGCGTCAAATTACGCACGATCAGCGACGTTGCCTCCACGCCGACGTCGGCCGTGAGCAGACGGGTTTCCAGCTCGTCGAGCATGTCGTCGTCGATGGCCTTCTTGCCCAGGAACAGGCTCGCCATACCCTCGCCAAGGCTGGCGCTGGTCTTGGACAGGCCTTGCTTGAGGCGGGCGAAGAAACCGGGTTGCTTGGTTTCTGCAGGTTGCGGCACTTCTGCCACGACAGGGGCGACCGGGGTTTCACCCACGGGTACGACAGGGACCACGACAGGTGCAACCGGCGCGGGAGTCGGCGTTGGCTGGACCCGCGCAGGCAGATCGTCGCCTGCCACTGGGTCAGGCAAGGCAACCGGAATCGGCTCGATTGACGGCGGCACTTGCGATGAAGAGGACTCAGCCACTGCAGGGTGGACAGGAGGCACCTGGGCATTTTCCGGCTCGACATGAGACGCGGTGTAAGCCGGAATTTCGGGCGTAATGTGAGGCTCGTGCTCGTCCGTCAGTGCCACAGGCTCTTCAGCCACCGGCAGTTTCAGCCAGGGCTCGGAAGCCGGCTCTTCAAGCACCGACGCGGGGACAACGACGGGTTGCGGCACATGCGTGGCAGGCGGGATGGCCGGGGGCGTCTGCGGTTGCGCGGCAGGCGGCGTCGATTCGACGACAGGCTCGGGCGCTGCTGCGGGTGCATCTTTTGGCTGCTCGGCGACGGTTTCCTGCGGCTTTTTGCGCAGCCATCCGAACAGGCCTTTTTTCTCGCCAGCCGGGGCTGGGGTCTTCTTGTCGTCGTTGGAACCAAACATGGAGGACGGCTATCTCAAGGTAGCGACGCGCCAGAGCGGCGCCTCTGAAAAATTCTGTATGCGAAACAGACTGCTTTTATACCTGCTTGTTCATCTGCTGGCGGGTCGAGGGCCGGGTAATCCCTACAAAATCACCCAGACGAACGATTTGCATCGTAGTCCGATTCCCAAGTATCGCTTTCGGGCATAGTCGGCAGTCAAACTGGCCGCTATCCTAACACCCCCGCGCCCGCCGACGCTAAGTTCACGCAGGCCGTCTCGAAGGTTCAAATTACGAATGAATGCTCTCGCCCGCCGTGCCGCAGGCTTTTTGCTCGGCACATTGTGTTTGCCCCTCGCCGCCGTTGCTGCCGACCCTCAACCCACCACCGAATTCACGCTGGACAACGGCCTGAAGGTTGTCGTGCGCGAAGATCACCGGGCGCCCGTCGTGGTATCGCAGGTCTGGTACAAGGTCGGCTCCAGCTACGAGACGCCGGGCCAGACTGGTCTTTCCCACGCGCTGGAACACATGATGTTCAAGGGCAGTTCCAAGGCCGGCCCCGGCGAAGCCTCGCTGATCCTGCGCGACCTGGGCGCTGAAGAAAACGCCTTCACCAGCGATGACTACACCGCGTACTACCAGGTGCTGGCCCGGGACCGCCTGAGCGTGGCCTTCGAGCTTGAAGCCGACCGTATGGCCAGCCTGCGCCTGCCGCCGGAAGAGTTCGCCCGGGAAATAGAGGTCATTAAAGAAGAGCGCCGCCTGCGCACCGACGACAAGCCCAATGCCAAGGCCTACGAACGCTTCAAGGCCATCGCCTACCCGGCCAGCGGCTACCACACGCCGACCATCGGCTGGATGGCCGACCTGGACCGCATGAAGGTCGAAGAGCTGCGCCACTGGTACGAATCCTGGTACGTGCCGAACAACGCCACGCTGGTGGTGGTCGGCGACGTGAAACCCGACGAAGTGAAGGTCCTGGCCGAGCGTTTCTTCGGGCCGGTGCCACGTCGTGACGTGCCGCCGTCGAAAAAACCGCTGGAGCTGCCCGAGCCTGGCCTGCGCCAGATCACCGTGCATGTCGCCACCCAGATGCCGAGCCTGATGTACGGCTTCAACGTGCCGAGCCTGAGCACCGCCACCGACCCGCAATCGGTCAACGCACTGCGTCTGATCGCGGCTCTGCTGGACGGCGGCTACAGCGCGCGCATTCCTTCGCGGCTTGAACGCGGCGAAGAGCTGGTCACCGGCGCGTCGTCGAACTACGACGCCTACACCCGTGGCGACAGCCTGTTCACCATCAGCGCCACGCCGAACATGCAGAAGAAGAAAACCCTGGCAGACACCGAAGCCGGAATCTGGCGTCTGCTGGACGAACTGAAGAACAAGCCGCCGACCAAAGCCGAGCTTGAGCGGGTTCGCGCACAGGTCATCGCAGGTCTGGTGTACGAGCGTGACTCCATCACCAGCCAGGCGAGCACCATTGGCGAGCTGGAAACCGTCGGTCTGTCCTGGCGCCTCATCGATGGCGAACTGGCCGCGCTGCAAAGCGTGACCCCGGAAGACATCCAGAAAGCCGCACGCACCTATTTCACTCGCGAACGCCTTGCCGTCGCGCACGTTCTGCCTGAGGAGAAAGCCCAATGACCAAGCGCATCGATGCACGCGCTGTGCGAACCCGGGCCCCTGCACTGCTGCTGGCCGTGGCACTTGGCCTGGGCAACATCACATCGGCCATGGCCGACACCCCAGCCGAAGCGCCCAAGGCCATCGACAAGGCCGCCAACACCCTGACTTCGCTCAAAGAGCTCGACGGCAAGGCACCGGCACGCCGCGCGCTGAACATCCAGTCGTGGAACACCGCCGAAGGCGCCCGCGTGTTGTTCGTCGAAGCGCACGAGCTGCCGATGTTCGACATGCGCGTGCTGTTCGCCGCAGGCAGCAGCCAGGACGGCGCGACACCTGGCATCGCTCTGATCACCAACGCCATGCTCAACGAGGGCGTCAAAGGCAAGGATGTCAGCGCCATCGCCGCAGGCTTCGAAGACCTGGGCGCCGATTTCGGCAATGGCTCCTATCGCGACATGGCCCTCGCCTCGCTGCGCAGCCTGAGCGCGCCAGACAAACGCGAGCCGGCCCTCCAGCTGTTCTCGGAAGTCGTCGGCAAACCGACCTTTCCCGCCGACTCGCTGGCGCGCATCAAGAACCAGCTGATGGCCAGCTTCGAATACCAGAAGCAGAACCCCGGCAAACTGGCGGGCGACGAGCTGTTCAAGCGCCTGTATGGCGAGCACCCGTACGCGCACCCGAGCATGGGTAACGCCAAGAGCATCACGCCGATCAACCTCGCTCAGCTGAAAGCCTTCCACGCCAAGGCCTACGCGGCGGGTAACGCAGTGATTGCGCTGGTCGGTGATCTGTCTCGTGCAGATGCCGAAGCGGTTGCGGCGCAGGTCTCGGCGTCGCTGCCAAAAGGCCCGGCGCTGGCGAAAACCATCGCGCCTGTTGCGCCGAAACCCTCCGAAACCCACATCGAGTTCCCGTCCAAACAGACGCACCTGATGCTGGCGGAACTGGGCATTGATCGCGCGGACCCGGATTACGCAGCGCTGTCGCTGGGTAACTCGATCCTCGGCGGTGGTGGTTTCGGCAGCCGCCTGATGACGGAAGTACGCGAAAAACGCGGCCTGACCTACGGCGTCTCGTCGGGCTTCACGCCGATGCAGGCCCAAGGCCCGTTCATGATCGCCCTGCAAACCCGCGCCGAACTGAGCGAAAACACCCTGAAACTGGTCAAGGACGTCACGCGCGACTTCCTTGCCAACGGCCCCACCCAGAAAGAACTCGACGACGCCAAACGCGAACTTGCCGGCAGCTTCCCGCTGTCGACCGCAAGCAATTCGGCGATCGTTGGCCAACTGGGCGCCATCGGCTTCTATAATCTGCCTCTGACCTACCTCGAAGATTTCATGACGCAATCCCAGAGCGTCACCGTCGAGCAGATCAAGGCTGTGATGAACAAGCACCTGAACGTGGACAACCTGGTGATCGTGACCGCAGGTCCAACAGTTGCGCAGAAGCCACTGCCGTCCCCTACCGATAGACCCGCCGAACAACCCCTCGGCGTTCCGGAGCACTGATGACCTCGACTTCCAAGCCGCCGCGCGTACACAAAGGCCATAAAATCCATACGGGCCTTGGCCAGTTGCGCATCATCGGCGGCGAATGGCGCAGTCGGCGTCTGAGCTTTCCCGATGCCCCCGGCCTGCGTCCGACGCCGGACCGGGTGCGCGAAACCCTGTTCAACTGGCTGGCCCCCTACATCGAGGGCGCACGCGTGCTCGACCCGTTTGCGGGCAGTGGCGCGCTGTTCCTTGAAGCCTTGTCCCGCGGCGCCAGCATGGGCCTGGCACTGGATGCCAACTCAGCCGCCATTTCCAGCCTGCGTGAACACTTGGGCACGCTGCGCTGCACGGTCGGCAAGACCTCGGCCGGCGACGCGCTGCGTTACCTGGAAACCCAGGCCGCAGAGCCTTTCGACGTGGTCTTCCTCGACCCGCCCTTCCACCAGAACCTGCTCATGCCGGCCTGCACCTTGCTCGAGGAGCGCGGCTGGCTGGCCAACGACGCCTGGATCTACACCGAAAGCGAAACGGCTCCGTCGACGCTCGGCCTGCCTAGCAACTGGCGCCTGCACCGGGAGAAGAAGACCGGGCAGGTGCACTACGCATTGTGGGAACGCAGTGGCCTCGTCAGCTGACAGCCGCCCGTTCGTCCCGGCGTTCGGCATCGGCAACCCTCACCTGCAGACCCTGTGGGGGCCGATCTGGCGCAAGACCATTCATCTGCAACGCCGTCGCGAGCGCATGTGGCTCGATGACGGCGACTTCCTCGATCTGGACTGGCACGGCCCCCACGACGCCAATGTGCCCGTGGTGCTGGTGCTGCATGGCCTGACCGGCTCCTCCAACTCGCCTTATGTCGTCGGCTTGCAGCAGGCGATGGAGAAACGCGGCTGGACCAGCGTCGCGCTGAACTGGCGGGGCTGTTCGGGTGAGCCCAATCTGCTGCCGCGCAGCTATCACTCCGGGGTCAGCGATGACCTCGCTGCCGTGATCGCTCACATCCGCACCGCCCGGCCCATGGCGCCGCTGTATGCCGTGGGTTATTCGCTGGGCGGCAATATTCTGCTCAAGCATTTGGGCGAGTCGGGGCTGGAGAGTCAGTTGCAAGGGGCGGCGGCGG
Source organism: uncultured Pseudomonas sp. (assembly GCA_963528485.1). GTDB lineage: Bacteria > Pseudomonadota > Gammaproteobacteria > Pseudomonadales > Pseudomonadaceae > Aquipseudomonas. The sequence goes on from CAURWS010000014.1 coordinate 11,763, forward strand.
TATCAGTGCCGTTTCGTCTCGATGAGTGTGCAGACCGTATCGGGCTGGGGTTCTCCCGGGTCTATCAGCGCCATTTCATGCGCGAGATGGTCGGTTATATCAAGGACAAACAGCGGCGCTTCCAGCACGAAGGCATGAACGAAGGCCTGGCCGTGCTCGCAGCGCTGGGCTCGCTGGACAACCTGCGGACCTTTTGGGATTTCGACGGCAAGGTCACCGCGCCGCTCAATGGTTTTGTAGACGCTCAGGATTACTACCGGCGCGCGTCGAGCCGCTATTTCCTCGGCGCGATCCGCACGCCCACCCTGCTGGTGCAATCGGTGGACGACCCGTTCGTCTTCAAGCACAGCCTGCCTGCGTTCAGCGAGTTGTCGGCCAGCACCCGGTTCGACCTGCAGGCGCGCGGCGGGCATGTCGGCTTCGTCGGGGGTTCGGTCAGCAAGCCGGTTTACTATCTGGAACAGCGGATTCCGGACTGGCTGGTGGATGTTCACGGCTAGTTGAACAGCACAGGCTACCTGCAGTAGCACACATCCACCTTGCAAGATCGTTCAAGACAGCCCTGCACCACCGGCCTACCATTCGGGACATAAGGAGAAACACCATGTCCCGCAATCAACTCTACGTTCGCGGCCTTCGCGACAGCGTGCCCATGCTGGTCGGCATCGCGCCGTTCGGCATCATCTTCGGAACCCTGGCCGGCGTCGGCGGCTTGTCCCTCTGGCAGGCGGTCGGCATGTCGATGTTCGTCTATGCCGGCTCCGCCCAATTCATCGTGGTCAGCCTGATGGGCGCTGGCGCCAGCGCCGTGGTGATTCTGCTGACGACCTTCATCGTCAACCTGCGCCACGTCCTTTACAGCGCCACGATGCAACCGCAGGTCCAGGGCTTGCCCCAGCGCTGGCGACTGCTGCTGGCCTTCTGGCTGACTGATGAGACCTTCGCCGTGGTGCAGCGCTATTACCTCGTGCACGGCCGCACGCCGCAGGCGCACTGGTATTGGCTGGGCGTGACCAGCGCGTTGTATGCCTGCTGGGTCGGCAGTTCGCTGGTGGGCGTGTTGTTTGGTCAGGCCGTCCCGGACATGGCCAGTTGGGGGCTGGAGTTTGCGATGCTGGCGACCTTCATCGGCATCGTCGTGCCACTGCTGCGCAACCAGCCGCAAATCGCAGCGGCGCTGGCAGCAGGCGTCGTCGCGCTGATGACATGGTCGTTGCCCTACAAACTGGGGTTGATGGCGGCGGCATTCAGTGGAATCGCTGTCGGTGTACTGCTGGAACGTCGTCAGTGCGCAGGGCAGCAAAACACATCAGCAGAGGAGGCACACTCATGAACTACTGGTGGCTGATTCTGGGGATGACCGCGATCACCTTTCTGATGCGCTACAGCCTGTTCGCCTGGCCCAACCTGCGCTTCCCGCCGGTGGTGCGACAGGGCCTGCATTACGTGCCGACCGCTGTGCTGACCGCCATCGTGGTGCCAGGCATGCTGCTGCCGGACGGGCAGCACTGGCAGGTGTCGCTGGATAACGCTTACCTGCTGGCCGGTATCGCCGCCATTGGCATCGCCGCGTTCAGCCGAAATCTGCTGGCCACGATCGGCGGCGGGCTCGCGGTGTTCTTCCTGCTTCGTTGGGCATTGGGCCAGATTTAAAGGCCAGCGCTCACGAATTCGTACTCAACTGAGGTTATAAGCAAAGAATTAAAAATTCTTTTCCGTTATAAACGACAACACTGATTATGCAGCTACCGAATGATTTGCGCAGGCAAACATCACCAAGGACAGCTGCAGTGAGTAACCCGATTTTCCGACTGGTCAACGTCAGCAAAACGTTCAACCGCAACAACGCCGCCATCACTGCGCTGGACGATATCCATCTGGAGATTCAGCGCGGCAGTTTTCTGGGCATCGTCGGCACCTCAGGCGCCGGGAAAAGCACGCTGCTGCGCCTGCTCAACCTGCTGGAAACACCCTCGGCAGGCACCATCGAATTCAACGGCCAGGATCTGGCCAAGCTGAACCTCAAGGGCCAACGCCAATACCTGTCTAAAGTCTCGACCATCTTTCAGCACTTCAATCTGTTTCATGGCAAGACGGTCCTGGATAACGTCGCGTTTCCGCTGGCGATCCGTGGGGTTCCAGCTGCCGAACGCTATGCGCGAGCCCGTGAACTGATTGAGAAAGTCGGTTTGCAGGACCGCGAAGGCCACTACCCCTCGCAGCTATCGGGCGGGCAAAAACAGCGCGTCGGCATCGCCCGCGCCCTGATCACCCACCCCGAAGTGCTGCTGTGTGACGAGGCCACCAGCGCGCTGGACTCGCAAACCACCCAGACCATTCTCGACCTGCTGGCCGAACTCAAGCGGCTCTACGGCTTTACCGTGATCCTTATCACCCATGCCTGGGATGTCATTCGATACGCCTGCGACGCCGCCGTGCTGATCGAGCATGGCCGGATCACCGAGGCCGGCACGCTCAAGCAAGTGATCCAGCGCGAGCACTCAGTGCTCAAGGATCACCTGCTGCCGCTGAACAAGGACGCCGCCTGGCAGCATGGTCCGGACACCCTCGACCTGATTTTCGAGCACCCCGAAACCCAGACCGACCTGCTCTCCACGCTTTCCAGCGCCCTGCGGGTCGACTTCTCGATCCTGTCCGGTCGCGTGGACAACCTGGGCAAAATCCCCATCGCCCGGTTTCAAGTGAGGTTTCGTCCGCGCCACCCGCAAACCCAGGTGGATGTCGTGAAGGTCAGGCAATGGCTGACCGACCAGATGATCACCGTCAATCTCTGATATTCGCCCGAGCGCCCCATGGACCCCATCACCTGGCAAACCTACCTTCCGGATTTCTGGGCCGCGCTGGCCCAGACCCTCTACATGATCGCCATCGCCGGCCCCTGCATCATCGTCGCGGGCCTGACCATCGGCACCACGCTGTACCTGATCGCGCCGCAGTCCATTTCACCGCGCCCTGCGCTGTATTACCTGCTGACCACGGCGGTCAACGTTGGCCGCTCCATTCCGTTTCTGATCCTGATCGTGCTGCTGATCCCCATCACCCGCGCAACCGTGGGCACTACGCTCGGCCCCATCGCCGCGATCATTCCGCTGGTGCTGGGCTTCACGCCGTTCTTCTCGCGGCTGGTGGAATCGGTGCTGCGTGAGCTGGATCAAGGCCGCATCGAGGCCGCACGGGCCATGGGCGTGACGCGCTTTCAGCTGATATTCCGTGTGCTGCTGCCCGAGTCGTTTTCCGGCCTGCTCAATGCCATCACGATCATTCTGGTGGGCACCGTCGAAGGCACGGCCGTGGCCGGCGCCGTGGGTGCTGGCGGGGTGGGCGACTTCGCCATCGAGTTCGGCTACCAGCGCTTCTACGGCGAGCTGATGTTCATCTCGGTGTTCGCCATGGTCATCATCGTGCAACTGATCCAGATCAGCGGCGACGTCTGGATTCGCGCACGCCGCCACAAGCGCTAGCCGCGAGGATTCCAAGGCCGGTCGCAAGACGGGCCACCCCGTTCCCCATCTGTCGAAGAGAAATCATGGAAAACACTCGAGTCACCTCCAGACGCAAGGCAGTGCTGACTGCCGGTATTGCAGTGATTGCCGTCGGCGCCGCGATGGTCATGCCGGTTTTTATGGGCAAGCAGAATCACGCCTCGGCCAGTGAAGTGGCGAGCACGGCCAACAAGGGCACGACCGTGCCTGACACGCCGCTGAAGATCTACGCCACCGCATCGCCCCAGGGCGACATCGTGCGCTTCGTGCAGAAACTCGCAGACGCCGACGGTTCAGGGCTCAAGCTCAAACTGACCACCAGCGGCGGCAGCGGCGCGCTGGATTCCTACGAGTTACTGGCCAATGGCGACACCGACGTCAACTTCACCGGGCACCAGCCCTACGTCAACGCCTGGAAAGTCGCGCACCCCAAGCTCAATAATTTCGATGGCAAGGCGACCGTACTGCTGAACGCGTTCGGCCTGTATTCGGTGAAGTACAAGAGCCCGAAGGATCTGCCTGACGGCGCGAAAATCCTCGTCCCGAACGAGCAGACCAACTTGCCAAGGTCGCTGTTCATTCTGCAGGACCTGGGCCTGATCAAACTCAATGTCGAGAAGCTCGACAGCTCGAAAGAGGCCATTTCAGTGAGCGAGAAATCGATCGTCGACAACCCGCGTCATCTGAAACTGGTGCCCACCGACACCGTTTTGCGCGCCAAGGCGCTGCCTGATGCCGATGCGAGCTTCATCAACGGGGACGTCGCGCTGTCGAACGGAGTGGACCCTGCACAGGCGCTGGTGCGCGAGCACACCACCGACAACCCGTACGCCAACCTGATCTATGCCCGCAACGACATGCTCGACGACCCGCGAGTGACGCTGCTGGCCAAGTACCTGACCGGGCCTGAAGTGAAGCAGTTCATCGAGGCCAATTACCGGGGCTTTGTGGTGCCGGATCAAAAGCTCGTTCGCTGATGACGAGACACGCGGGCCGACTTGAGCGCGGCCCGCGCCAAGTCATTCCCCTGTCGCAACCCCGCGCTGCGGATCATTGATCCACTCGCTCCAGGAGCCGGCGTACAGGCGGGCCAACGGATAACCCGCCAGGCACAGGGCAAAAAGGTTGTGACAGGCCGTGACCCCTGAGCCGCAGTAAGCCACCAGCTTCTCAGGCGCGCGGCCGTTGAGGGTTTGCGCGAAGCGCTGCTTGAGTTGATCCGCTGGCAGGAACCGACCGTCCGGCCCCAGGTTGTCAGTGAAGGCTGCGCATTGCGCGCCGGGGATATGCCCGGCCACCGGGTCGATGGGCTCGACTTCGCCACGGAAACGCGCAGGGGCACGGGCGTCGATCAGGGTGACTTCCGGCTTGTCGAGTTTCTTCTGCACGTCTTCGGCGCTCAGCACGAGCGTTTCGTCCGGCGTGCCCTGGAAGGTCCCTTCGCGATGTTGCGGCGGGTCCAGGCTCAGCGGCAGGCCTGCGGCATGCCAGGCCTTCAAACCGCCATCGAGCACATACACGCCATCTCGCTTGCCCAGCCACGCCAGCAGCCACCAGGCGCGAGCGGCAAAGGCACCGGGGCCGTCGTCATAAAGCACGATATCGCTGTCGTTGTTCACGCCCCAGAATTGCAGCCGCTCGATCAACGTCTGCGGATCAGGCAACGGATGACGCCCGGTCACGCCCTTGGTGATCGGTCCGCTCAGATCCTTGAGCAGATCAGCGTAGGACGAACCCTCGATATGCCCCTGCGCATAACTGCGCTGGCCGTAGTCCAGGTCATCAAGGGAAGAACGACAATCAAGTATCACAAGCCCGGGCTGTTGTTGGCGTTCGGCCAGTTGTTGCGGGCTGATCAATTGCGCGATGGACATGACGGGCTCCTGCAGACAGTAAAAGTGGCTAAAGCGATAAGACAATCCATTCAAGCGGATGGACGCGATTCAACCCGCGTCCTCCAGTGCCTTGTTCAGCGGCACGTAAAATTCTGCGCATAACGCATTCACGGCATCCCGCGCCTGAGGCGTGACGTAAGCCATTTCCAGCATCAGCACCTGATAGACGCCACGGCGGATGGCGTCTTCATTCAGGTGGCTGGGGTTTTCCCGCGTCGTGCAGAGAAACCGCACCCAGGACGTGAGGATGATCCAGGCATTGAGGGTCAGCGATTCGATCTGCACCTTGTCCATGGCCAGAATCCCGGCCTCGACGAACCCGCCATAAATGGCCATGGCCTTGATCAGGCAATGCTGGGAAAAGCGCCGATAACGGTCGGCCAGCTCAGGGTCAGCATCGAGCAAATGCTCAAGGTCGCGATGCAGAAAACGGTAGCGCCACATGCCGTCGAGAATCGCCATCAGGTAATGACGCTTGTCTTCAACACCGGGCAATCGGCCCTTGGGCGGGTGCAGAAAGCTGTCGACCAGCGCTTCGTATTCGCTGAACAGCTCGGCGATGATCGCCTGCTTGTTGGGGAAGTGGTAATACAGATTGCCCGGCGAAATCTCCATGTGCGCGGCGATGTGGTTGGTGCTCACGCTACGCTCGCCCTGCAGATTGAACAGCTCCAGGCTGCTCTGCACGATGCGCTCCCGGGTCTTGATGCCCAGTGGTTTGATACGGAGTGTCTTGATGCGCGGCGCCATGTTCAGCTCGAACGTTGGGATGTCACAGAGATGTGCTGGATCTTAACGCATGCGCCGCGCATCGGTGACCCTCAAACGTGCCTTCGCTGAGGGATTTGCCAAAGCAAAGGCCTGATT
>CAURWS010000015.1:0-17986 GCA_963528485.1 uncultured Pseudomonas sp.
ATTCCAGAACCCCATCTGCTAACGCAGATGGGGTTTTGTTTTTGCGCGCGGAAAAGTCTTACCCTGCAACTATGTGCTGCAGAGATATCCCGCACCCACAAAAAAACCCCGCATCACTGCAGGGCTTCTTGGCATCGCTTGAAAGGCTTACTCAGCAGCTTCTTCCGCAACTTCCACCGGCTTCACCTTCGTCACATCATCGCGACGCTGGATGTATTTCCAGTCAGCCTCATCGATATAGATACCCGCAGGGCCGCTGCCGCCTTCAAGGTCGATCGCTACATGCGCCGACACCTGAGGCTTAACGCTCGCCAGGATCGGTACGAAGCCCAGTTGCAGGCTCGTTTCCAGCAGCGCTGCCTGGTTGCGTTCGTCGATGTCGGCGGCTTCGTCGAGGTAGTAAGGCAAGCGCACACGGCCGGCCAGGTCGCGATCCATCAAGTGCAGCAACAGGTACATGTTGGTCAGCGCCTTGATGGTCATGGTCGTGCCGTTGGACGCCGCGCCATCGATGTCGGTGTGGATAACCGGCTGGCCGTTGACCTTGGTGATCTCGAACGCCAACTCGAACAGGTCTTTGAGACCCAGCTGGTTGTGGTTCGCGGCCACCAGGCGCGCCAGGTATTCCTTGGCCTCTTCGTTCTTGTTGTCCTGCTCTGCACTCTGGCTCAGATCGAACACCGACAGCGTTTCGCCTTCTTCGTACTGACCAGCGCTGTGGATGATCTGGTCGATGTGCTTGAGCGCTTCCTTGTTGGGGGCCAACACGATGCGGAAGCTTTCAAGGTTTGAGACCTGGCGACGGTTGATCTCGCGGTTGAACAGCGCCAGTTGGTGTTCAAGGCTGTCGTAGTCGCTGCGGATGTTACGCAGGGTCCGCGCAATGTCGGTGACCGCTGCCCGACGAGCCTTGCCCAGGGTCAGCGCTTCATCGGTGCGGTGTGCGTACGCGTTGATCAACAGTTGCAGACGGCGCTCCATGTCGTCTTCGCTGTCGAACTTGGCCACGCCCTTAAGGCGCACCTGCGCGTACAGCGCTTCGATCTGGCCATCGCAACGCTGCAGGCCTTGCCAGCTGTCCTGATAGTCGTTGAGCAGCGGCAGCAGGTTGTCCAGCGTATCGTCGACCGGCTCCATGAACGGCGTGCCAAATGGCAGGTCCGCTGGCAGCAACTGACGACGACGCAACGCGTCATCCAGCGTGCGCTGCTTGGATTCCAGATCGCCGATTTGACGACCGACCAGTTGCAGCTTGGCCGACAGTTGCTGAACGCGTTCGGTGAAGGCATCGCTGGAACGCTTGAGTTCGTCCTGTGCCGCTTCCATCTGCGCCAGTTGCTCCAGTTTCTCGCCTTCTTCGGCGGTCAACGTCTGGGTACGGCGGAAGTCTTCCAAGGCCTTCTGCGCATCCAGCACCTGCTGGTACAGCGCTTCGGTCTGGGTCTTGCTGGCCGCGCGGTCTGCGGCGACGGCCTGCTGAGTTTTCAGTTGCTTGAGTTCTTTTTCCAGACGCTCTTTCTGATCGCGCAACGCTGCACGGTCGGCCAGGGCCTGCAGGGCAGGGGGCTCGATGTGCGACAGGTTGATCGACAGGCCCGGTACTTCGAAACGCTCGCCCTTGAAGCCATCGAGGATCGCTTCCAGGGATTTGACCCACGCCTCGCCATCATCCAGCGCGATGCCTTGCTCGCCCAGAGGCAGGCTGAACAACGCGCTGTTGAACAGGCGCATCAGGCGCTCGACGTCCGGCTGCGAGAACTCTTCGCGCAGGCGGGCATAGCTGTTGTTGTCTGCGTGATCCAGTTGCTGCTTGACCGACTTCAGGCGTTTTTCCAGATCGCGCAGGCGCTCATCCAGATCCTCGGCGCTGAATTGACGGGACTGAGCCAGTGCACCGGCCCGTTCATCGTGCGCGTCTTTTGCAGCCAGAAGTTGCTGTTCGAGGGTTTTAACATCGTTGACCAGCGCGAAGCGGTTCTTCAACACCGCCAGGTCGCCAATCCAGCGCTGGATGTTGCTGATCTCACGCTCCAGACGCATCAGCTCCTGAGTGCCGCCGCGCTGATCGTTTTGCAGGGCATCCTGTTCGCCACGGTAGTGCTCGGCCTGAATGACCAGCTCTTCCTTGCGCGCGTTGGAGTAGTCCTGCCAGGTGCCGAGCAGCGAATCGAGCAGCGGCGACAGGCGATGCAGCTTGCCGCGCAGAATGTCGCGTTGCTTCACGCCATTGGCCAGGGCTTCGACCAGAGGACCGGCCAGTACCAGTGCGTTGTAGTCCTGTTCCATGCGACGTACATCGCGGAAGGCTTCTTCGCACGCTGCGATGTAATCTACGCTACCGGAACGCAGGCTGTGCTCGAACGCGTCGAGGAACAGCTGCTTTAGCTTTGCAGCGGTGATCTCGCGCATGTGCAGCAGGTTGATGAACAGCGCGCGGAAGGTCTTCAGGCTCTGTTCGCTGGTCGAACGCAGCGGGATCAGCGTCAGGTCCAGCGGGATCGACGTGTGACCACCGACCAGCAGGCGACGCAGTTCGTCAGGCTTGAGCTCGTAGGCTTTCAGGCCCTGGCTTTCCAGATTGGTGAACAGCTCTTTCTGCCGCAGGCAGGTGTCGTTCTTCTGGTAATGGGCCAGATCCAGCTTGCCCGCGTAGGCAAAGAACTGGTGACCGAAGCCGCCACCCGGACCGCGACCGACCACGCCGATGACGTGGGGGCCGTGTGGCAACGCGACTTCGACGAGGATGTAGCTGGTGTCCGAGGCAAAGTAGAAGCGGCGCGACTGATCGAGGCTGTACTTGCCGAAGGACATGTCCGACATGCGCGCCAGAATCGGGAACTGCAGCGCGTTGATCGAGGCACTCTTGCCCAGGTTGTTCGCGCCGTACACCGACAGCGGATGTTCCAGCGGAAACAGCCCGAGGCTGTAACCGGCGGTGTTCAGCAGGGCGAAGCGGCGGATGCCGTAGCGTTCCTGGCTCATGCGTCAAGCTCCTGTTCTTCGGCGATCGCGCGGGCCAGGGCCTGCTCTTCGGTTTCTTCTGTTTCGTCAAACTCGGCCAGATCCAGCGGGTCGTCGGTCTGCAGCAGCTTCTCGTCGCTGTCGTCGTCGATCAGCACCGGCGTCGGCAACGGCAGGTCGCTGTGCAGGCTGGCGGCCAGGTCACGGTCTTGCTGAACCGACAGGCAGACGTCAAGGAAGCGGTGCATCGGCGGCAGGAAGCGATAGATGCCCACTTCTTCGGAGGCGAAGCCGAGCTGGGTCATGCGGCGCATGATTTTCTCTTCCAGCTCCTCGACCGTTTGCACTTCGGCCTGCAGGAACAGGTCGCGATACTTTTCCAGCAGCGAGGGCAGTTCGTCACGGCCCAGGCTGCCGCCATCGAGCACGGCGACCGGGTCGCGGCCCTGGTCGGCCAGGTGCTCGACGAGGATGAAGGTGAACAGCGCCAGGCGCTGCGCGGTCTTGTTGACCTGCGCGGCGGCCAGTTCCGGCACGAAGTAATAGAAGCCGCGGGTGTCGCAGACCAGCTCGAAGCCCAGCGCCTTGAACAGCATGCGGTACTGGTCCTGCGCATTGGACAGCTGGGCATAGAGCTCAGGGTCGCGGCGGCTGATGTGGTAACCCTTGAACAGCTCGCGAAAGATCGGCGCGAGCTGGGACATTTCGGATAGATCAAGATGCATGGGCGGTGCCCTCGGAATTCTCTGGGGTGGCGTCTTTGCTCGAGAGCAGGGCGAAGGAGCGCAGGCTGACGCGGTGCTCCTGGGTCAGGTACTCGCGGCGTTCGAGACGCTCGCGCTTGAAGCGTTTTTCCCGCGACAGGCGCGAGAACCAGTAGAGCAGTTCGTCGGTTGCGCCGGTCGGCTCCTGCTCCAGCAGCCAGACCATCAGGTCCGGCATCGGCAGGGCTTGTTCGCAACGCTCGACCATTTCCTTGACCGTGCGCGGCGCCCGAGGCGGCTCGCCCTTGCGGGTGATGTTGGCTTTGGGGAAGCGCGCCGGTTTCGGCTCGAAGCGGGCCAGCGCGTAAACGTAGGCTTCAACCTGGTTCGCGCTGCCGAGAAAGGTGCTTTGCGGACGGGTGAACATCGGCATGGCGGCTTGCGGCACGGCGTCGATGCCCTTGCGGCGGATGGCCGACAAAGCCAGCGCGGCGCCACGGGTCACGGCGTTGTGGCGACGGGCTTCTTCGCGCAACGGCAGCAGCAGTTCGCGGGCATGACGCAGGGTCAGTTGCGCGCTGGTCTGCATTTCCAGAATGCGCGCGTGAGTGCGCAGCAGCATGTCGTCGTCGACCAGATGCCCCAGGCGTTGCTGATCGGTGAGCATGCGCAGCAGCACGTTCTCGACTTTGCGTACACCCTGTTCGAAGGCGCCGTCGGCGTTGACCAGCTGGATCATCGGCTCGACGTATTCGTCCCAGGTCGCCAGTACTTCGGCGTAACGCTGACGCAGCGGGATCTGCCGGTCGTGGGTCTTGGCGCGTTCGGCCACGGCGACCAGCGCCTGTTCGTCGTTGGCGAGTTTTTTCAGGACGTCGCGCACACGCATGTCGAGCAGGCGCAGCTGGCGAGCGAGGTCATTGGCGTCGCGCGCTTCGAAGGCTTCCTGGATGTAACCGGCCAGGCGCTCCAGATGGCGCAGATAGGCTTCGATTTCCAGGCACAGGCCCAGGCGGTGCTCGCGACGCAGGTACGACAGGAAGTCGTGGATCTGCGCGTTCAGCTCGAAACGGTTCGGGCTTTTGGCCACGGGAACCAGAATGTCGAGACGAATCCACACGTCCAGCAGGTGGGTGATGTCCTGGGGCGTGCTTTCCAGTTGCTGGGCGGCCAGTTGCAGACGCAGTTCGCTCAGGCTCAGGGTGCCCTGGTCGAAGTGCTCGCACAGTGGCTCAAGGAGCGCCCAGTGTTCGGCAAGGGCGCGCAGGACGCGCTTAGGTTCGATCATCGGATGGCCGCTGGTTGGCAAATAAAAGCGGCGATTGTACTGCATCGCAGGGGTTGGATTTCACCCTCAGTCGATCAACTGCGGCGGGATTCGTCGAAGGCCTGTAGAATCCCCCTCCTGACTTTATCCACAGGTGGCTGTCCCTTGCTCAATGAGCCTCGCCGCCGCGCTTATCTGACCGCCATGCAGGTGGTCAGTTGGCTGCCGCGCACCGATCTGCCCTTTGCCGCGCCTTCGCGTCCGGAGCTGCTTGCGCCGTTGCCGGTGTTTGACGACGAGGTCGAGTTTGCGCCGCAGCAGGCCGCGCCCGCGCAGGCGAGAAACGAGGCTGCAACGACAAGCCCAGCGCCGGTTGCGCGCACGGTCGAGCGGCCGAAGATCGAGGTGCCGCGTCCTTCTTCTGTAGCCAAGCCGGTCGCCAAGGCTGCGAAGGACGAGGACGCCGCGCCTGTCGTGGCCAAGGCTGCGGTGGTACCGCCGCCGCGGTTTTCCCTGCAATTGCTGCGAGCCGGCAGCTGCCTGCTGCTGGTTGAGCTGGCTACCGGCGAGCCGTTCCAGAGTCGCGATCCTTCTTCTCTATTGCTCAAGGACATGCTGCGCGCTGCGGGCCTGCCCGACAGCCCGCAGATCATTGGCGAGCCCGTACGCTGGCCCTTGCTGGTGCGCGGCCAGATGGATCAGGGCCCGGAAGCTGCGCGGGACTTCGTGCAGGGCTTTCTTTACGCCCGCGTCGAGGAAGAGCCTTGCACCTGCCTGTGGCTGATCGGACTGCCGGCGGTACGTTTTGCCGGTGAAGTTGACGCCGAATCCTACAACCTTGAATTCCAGGTCGAAGGCCTGGGTTCGGCCTGGGCGCTGCCGGGCCTGGAACTCCTGATGGACGAGCCTCAGCGCAAGGCCGACGTTTGGCGGGCCATGCGTCAATTGATGGCTCGTTGGAAGACCGTGAATGAGTGATGCCGTAACCTTTCGCCGCATGACCGAAGCCGATCTGGATGCGGTGCTGAAAATTGAATACGCAGCGTTCAGCCACCCGTGGACGCGCGGCATCTTTCTGGACGGGCTCAAGTCCTACGAAATCTGGCTGATGTTCGAAGGCAATCAGCAGGTGGGGCATGGGGTGATCAACGTGATCATTGATGAGGCGCACCTGCTCAACATCACGGTCAAACCGGAGAGCCAGGGACGTGGGCTGGGGTTGTTGCTGCTCGACAAGCTGATGAAGCGTGCGTACGAACTCAATGGCCGCGAATGCTTTCTGGAACTGCGCGCCAGCAATCAATCGGCATATCGGTTGTATGAGCGGTATGGCTTTAATGAGGTGGGGCGTCGTCGTGACTATTATCCGGCGATTGGCGGGCGTGAAGATGCGTTGGTCATGGCCTGTGCGTTGACGGATTGATTTCACGGATGGGTTTACTGTGGGAGTGCATTCGTGAGCAAGCTCACCCCCACAGTGGATTGTATTTGCAGCATGAGAGAACTGGCGCGTTCTCAACCAGGCTATGCGGGCCGTAATCAGATATCCGGCTTGCCATCCAGCGGATCGAAGATCGCCATTTCTTCTTCATCCAGACCACCGCCCGCGCCGATTTCGTCTTCATCGACGATACTCAGGTCGAAATCCGCAGGCCCACCTTCGCCTTCTTCCCGGGCTGAGCGCGCGCCGTCCTCGTCGATCAGTGTTTCCGGGCTCATGTCGTCATCGGTCGGGTTGTGATCGTCGGTTGAGGCGCCGGTCATGCCCGCTTCGCGCACACGTTCGTCGGGAATGTAGGCTTGCAGCTCGTCTTCGGGGATGGTGTCACCAATACGTGCGCTGGGTTCATTACTGTCGTTGAAGTTGAGCTCTTCCATCGAGCCCATGCGGTCTTCGTTGTCATCGATGGGTTCGGGCTGAGTGGCGCCGAATGGGCGACGTGGATCGTTCATGGCAAATCCTCTTTAGTGAGCGGTCTTGTTGGGTGGACCGGAGGCGGCGATGAAGATTCACTCCGGTTCTCGACCGGTAGGCGCAAAATGGCGTGACCCCGTGGGCAGATCGCCAGTCATAGCTGGGCATCATTTCCGAGGCATCAACGCATGAACGAATTACAAGATCTGATCGACAACAACGAACGTTGGGCTGCTGCCATCAAGGAAGAGGACCCTGAGTTCTTCGCCAAACTGGCCCGTCAGCAGACCCCGGAATACCTCTGGATCGGTTGTTCGGACGCTCGTGTCCCCGCCAATGAAATCGTCGGCATGCTGCCGGGCGACCTGTTCGTGCACCGCAACGTCGCCAACGTCGTGCTGCACACCGACCTCAACTGCCTGTCGGTGATCCAGTACGCGGTCGATGTGCTCAAGGTCAAACACATCCTCGTCACCGGCCACTACGGCTGCGGCGGCGTGCGCGCCTCGATGCAGGATCGCCAGTTCGGCCTGATCGATGGCTGGCTGCGCACCATCCGCGACCTGTATTACGAAAACCGCGAACTGCTGAGCAAGTTGCCGACCGAGGAAGAGCAGGTCGACCGTCTGTGCGAGCTGAACGTGATTCAGCAGGTGGCCAACGTCGGTCACACCAGCATCGTGCAGAACGCCTGGCATCGTGGGCAGAAACTGTCGATCCACGGCTGCATCTACGGCATCAAGGATGGCCGCTGGAAGAGCCTGAACGCGACGATCAGCGGGTTCGAGCAGTTGCCGCCGCAGTATCGGTTGCGTCCGTTGGGGGAGTGACCTCGCAAACCCTCTGTTGCAGCACGGTTTTCTGGCGGTAACGACCTCATGGCCGCTACCGCTGGCAAGCCTGACTGCAGAGAGTCAGGTTTTCAGCGAACGGTTACGCAGATTTTTTCAGCATCTCAGGCAATGGCTTGCGCAACTGATCGAGCTGCCGCCCCACCGAACCCGTCCGGCATTTCGCCGCCGCCTGATCAGGCGTCAGGTTGCGAATCGAGGTGTAGAACAGCTTGCAGGTCTCGACCTTGTTAGTGATCTGCCAGTTGGTCGTGCATTGCTTCAGCAGCGCCGCCGCATCGCCTCCCGGTGTCTGGCCCATGCCCGCCTGCCAGCACGCCGCGCTCAAATCCTGCCCCATGACCTTCAGGCCCGCTTCGTCGGCCTTGGTCTGATCGCCGCCATAGTTGCTCTTGTCCGCGGCGTACCAGATGTAGCTCGGGTGGTTGGAGCCGATCACCGAAACGTTCTGCCCAGTGGCGGGGCTGATCGTCGCCAGGCCCAACACGGGTACCTCGACCTTGTATTGCTCCTTCAACCAGCTGCGCACCGGTGCGCCAAACGCGACCATCGGCAGCGACGCGCCGGCCTGGGTCTGGCTGATCTGCTTGACCATGGTGGTCTGGTAATCGGTGAAGTAGCCGTAGACGCCTTCAAGATCCTTGCCCGCGTTGGACGGCGCGGCAATCGGCGCGATGTCGATGATGGTCTGATAGGCAGGCGTCTGGTCGGCAGGAATACCATTGTCGGTGAGCAGCGCGGCCCAGCGATCTGTGGTGGCCGAGCGCAGGTAATCCTGAGCCTGAGTCAGCGAGTAATCCGGCGGGAAGTGCAGCAGCTCGACGCTCTTGCGGTTTTCCAAGGCCATGCCCAACGGCAGGAACAGGTACCAGTTGTAGGCAAACTTCCCGTCGATATTGAGTTTTTTCGCGCCGTTGTAGGCCAGCTCGCCCGCGTCCAGCAGTTGTGTCAGTGGCTTGTCGTAGCCGTCCGGCACGCCGCTGATGTTCGCGTGCAACTGATCGTTGTCATTGACCACGCTGACCTTGGCACTGGCGTAGCCATCGCGCTGAACGCTCTGGGTCAGGTAGTGCTCGACGGTTTGCTCCAGCGTCCAGTTGCGAAAGCAAATGACGTTGCAGTTGTTGGGGTAGGAGAACAGGCGGGTGACGCGTTCCTTGCTGCCCAGTTTGACGTCGACGTCAGCGTGGGCGGCGAGACTCAGGGTGAACGTAGCGAGTGCGGCGCTCAATGCAGCGGTTTTCTTCATGCTCATGTCCTTGTTGGCGTGGGCGCCCGTCTGCGCGGGCGTGTTTCAATAATGAAACACCGGGACACAAGCGGAAAGTGGATTGATCGGTTTTTTTATGCGCTACAACACAAACCGCTGAACCATCGAATTCAGATCCGTCGCCAGCATCGCCAAGGCGTTACTGGCCACCGTCGTTTGTTGCGCGCCGGAGGCTTAATGGGTAGACAGATAGCGGATGCTGCTCAGATTGCGGTCCACTTCGTTGGCCACTTGGGCCTGCTGCTCGGCGGCGCTGGCGATCAGCATGTTGCGGTCGCTGATGGTCGAGGTCGAGCTGATAATGACGGTCAGCGCCTGGCTGGTGGCAGCGGCCTGTTCCAGGGTCTGGCTGGCCTGTGCGGCGGTGACGCGCAGGGTTTCGGCGGTGTCCTGGGTGCTTTTCTGCACGTCGTTGATCAGGCTTTCGATCTCAGTGGTCGAAGCGCTGGTGCGCTGCGCCAGGGAACGCACTTCGTCGGCAACCACGGCGAATCCACGACCGGCTTCGCCAGCTCGCGCTGCTTCGATGGCAGCGTTCAGGGCCAGCAGGTTGGTCTGGTTGGCGATGGCGCGGATCACTTCGAGAATTTTGCTGATGCTCAACGTGCGCTCGGCCAGCCCGTCGGCCTGGTGCGAGGAGTCGAGCACGTTGTCCGTCAGTTCCTTGATCGAGTCGATGGTCCCGGTCAGGCGCAGACGGCCTTCGGCAGCGGCTTCGTTGGAGGCTTTGGATTCGGTCGAGGTGTTGCTGGCGTTGTCAGCCACTTCCACCGCAGCCTGGCTCATCTGGTTTACGGCGACAGCCGCCTGTTCGATTTCGTCGTTCTGCGCCTGCAGGTTCTTGGCGCTCGCTTCGGCAATCGCGCCCATTTCCTGCACCGACTGGCTCAGCTGACTGGCCGCCGCGTAAATCTGATCGATGGTGCCGTGCAGGTTGCCGCGCATCTGGCCGAGCATTTTCAGCAACTGAGCGGTTTCGTCCTTGCCTTCGGGAATCGGCTGCGGGCTCAGGTCGCCTTCGGCGATGGTGCTGGCGATCTGTAGCGACTGACGCAGCGGACGAATGATGCTCACACTCAGGCGCCAGGCCAGCAGCAGGGTCAGCACCAGTGCGACGGCAATCGCGCTGACGGCGATGATGCGCGTCTGTTGAAACCGACTGCCCGCGCCGTCGACTGCGGCGGCCGCGCTCTGTTTGTTCAGCTCACGCAGCAGCTGCACCTGCATGTCCATCAAATCGCCCTGCAGGCTCAGTGAGGTGTTGAGCAGCATGCGTGCTTCGTTGAGTTTGTTCTGTTCGATCAGCCCGATTTCATCGTGCAGCCCCGGCATGAAGGCGCTGTAGGCGTCCTGCAGGGCCTTGATGGAATCACGCTCGGTGCTGTCCTTGCTGTGCGCGAGGTAATCGCTGAAGCCTTTTTCGACCTCGTTTTTCAGCTGCTCGACGTTGATCTTGCTGGTGACTACCGCGCTGGGGTCGTCCGCGTTGGCAATCAGCCGCGCGCTCTCGCCGCGCAGTTTGATCAGATCGATCGCGATGGCGTCCGCCATGGCCATGCTCGGCAGCGCGCCGCTTTCCACTGCTGCGCCCTGATCGCGGATGCTCTGCATCTGTATCAGACAGAAAACGCCCAGCGCCACCAGCAGCAACGCCGTCACGCCAAAACACAGCACCAAGCGCTGAGCGATGCGCAAACGCCGCAGAAATCCAGGCTTGGACGAAGGACGGAACAGACTACGCAATGACCTTTTCACGACACAAATCTCATCGACGAATACACCGGAGACTTGGTTATAGAGAGGTTCCATGATGTCTTTATGACATCGAGTGGAAATGTTTCAGATTTGTTGAGGTTTGACGGCGGATTGGCGACGAGTGGTTAGTTGCGCTGTTGTGTGGCGAACTCGGCATTTTCAGCGGGTGTTGTGGGATTGGTCTCTGTGACGGGTTGATGGGTTGTTGGAATATTTTCTGTACATACAATATATTCCATGCAGATAATCTTCGACGTTGCCAAGCGTGACAAAACCCTGATCGAGCGCGGCCTTGATTTCGCCGATGCGAAACATGTTTCTGCTGGCGTGCACCTGACAGCAGAGGATATGCGCCAAGCCTACGGTGAAACCCGTTTCATCACTGTGGGGCTGCTGGCGAAACGTATGGTCGTTCTCGTCTGGACACCGCGCGGCGCGGCCCGCCGCATCATTTCCATGAGGAAAGCCAATGAGCGCGAACAAAACCTCTACCGGCACCGACTGGGTTGATCCAGACGATGCGCCAGCGTTGTCGGAAGATTTCTTTGAACAGGCCGACGAGTACATCGGCGCGAAGCTGGTAAAGCGTGGTCGACCAAAGTCTCAGGTGGTGCGCGAACGGATAACGATTCGCCTGGAGCCTGAGGTGGTTCAACAGTTCAAGGCGTCAGGCCCCGGTTGGCAAACACGCATGAATGCTGCGTTGGTTGACTGGCTCAAGACGCATACGCCGTCAGAGATTTCTGTTTAATCACGAGGAAGATGTGCGTCAGCTCCAATCTCATCCATAAACTCCCGCAAAAACCGCTGCGCGCGCTCATGCCTGACCTGCGCCATCTGTTTTCCCGTGCGAGTCTGAAAGCCTTCGGCGAGGGTGAAGATCTTGGTGGTGAAGTGATCGACCGCGTACCGTTTGTCGTCCAGCTCGCGGTTTTGCGATTGTGGGTCGATGGGGTCGTAGAGGTGACTGCCCATGCGTCCGGAGACGTAGAACAGCCGCGCGACGCCGACCATGCCGATGGCGTCGAGGCGGTCGGCGTCCTGGAGGATTTTTGCTTCCAGGGTGGTGGGCGTGATGTTTGCGGAGTAGCTGTGGGACTCGATAGCGTGGGCGACGGCGTCGATGCGCTCTTCATCCCAGCCCATTTCGGCCAGCAGCTCCGAGGCTTTCGCGGCGGCCAGGCGTGAAGCGCTGGAGCGGAAGGGCGAGTTCTTCTCCACGGCCACGCAGTCGTGCAGCAAGGTCGCGGCGAGCAAGAGCTGATGATCGCCGCCTTCCTTGTTGCGGATCGCGCAGACGTTGCTCCAGACCCGATGCAGGTGCGAGAGATCGTGAGAGCCATCGGCCCGTTCGGCTACGGTGTGGGGGATCAGCTTGTCGGCCAGATCCTGAAAAGGCGCGAAGGAGAGGGCGGTCCTCGAGGGTCCTTTCAATGCGGGCGGGCGACAGAGAGCCAGCATACAAGATTGACCCGCTCGGGCGCGTCCGGTTCGTCAGGGTCATCGGCGGATGAACACTGCAGGAATTCCCCACATAGCCGTTTCGCCGCAAGAGTTACTTGCCCTTCATCGCCGCTGTCAGCTTGTCGACGTTGTAGCGAAACATCTTCACGTAAGTCGCTGCAGGACCATTGGCCGGCGACAGCGATTCCACATACAACTCGCCCCCGGGATGGGCGCCACTGGCTTTGGCGATTTGTTGCACCAGGCGCGGGTCGCCGGAGTTTTCGAAGAAGTAGGCGCTGACATGCTCCTGCTTGATCTGATTGATCAGCTTGCCGACGTCAGCCGCCGAGGCTTCGGTCTCGGTGGAAAAGCCCAGTGGCGACAGGAAGGTTACACCGTACGCATCACCGAAATAGCCGAACGCGTCGTGGGAAGTGAGCACTTTGCGCTGTGCGACGGGGATGGCGTTGATCTGCGCGCGGGCGTAGGCGTCCATGTCCTGCAACTGCGCGATGTATTTCTCACCGTTGGCTTTGTAATCGGCTGCGTTGTCCGGGTCGGCTTTCTGTAGGGCCTTGATGATATTTCTGACGTAGACGACGCCGTTTACCGCGCTGTTCCAGGCATGCGGATCGGTGATCTTCTCGCCGTCTTCTTCCATGCTGCGGGTCAAGATGCCGTTGGACAGCACTACCGGTTCACCCTTATAGCCGGAGGCTGTGATCAGCCTGTCCAGCCAGCCTTCCAGGTGCAGGCCGCTGACAAAGACCACGTCGGCTTTCTTCAATGCCTGGGCGTCATTGGGGGTGGGCTCGTAGACGTGGGGGTCGCCGTTTGGGCCGATCAGCGAGGTCACGTGGACATGATCGCCACCGACGTTATGCACCATGTCGGCGATGACGGTGAACGATGCAACGGTTTCCAGGGTTTTTGCCTGGGCGAAGTTGGCCAGGCCCGACAACGCCAGTGCGGCGGTCAGAAGCGTCAAACGTTTCATGGTGTTTTTTCCTTGAGGTAAGCGAACGATCAGCCGGACAGGTGAGCCCTTGGAAACAGCCGGCGTAGAAAACCGCTGCGTCCAAAGAACAGTGAGAACAGGTAGAAGGCGCTGGCGGTCAAGACGATGGCCGGGCCTGAAGCGACGCTGGCGTGGTAGGAAACGATCAGGCCGATGAAGCCCGAAAGCGTGGCGACCACGGTGGAAATCACGATCATGCCGGTCAGAGAACTCGACCAGAAACGTGCGACGGTGGCTGGCAGCATCATCATCCCCACCGCCATCAGCGTGCCGAGGGCCTGGAATCCGGCCACCAGGTTGAGCACGACCATTAGCAGAAACAGCACGTGGTACAGCGAACCACGCCCGCCGACGGCGCGCAGGAAACCGGGGTCGAAGCATTCCAGAATCAGCGGGCGATAAATCAGCGCGAGCAAAATCAGGGTGAAGGAGGCGATGGCGCCGACCATGAAAATCGCCTGATCGTCGATGGCCAGAATCGTCCCGAACAGCACGTGCAGCAAATCGACGTTGGAGCCGTGCAGCGACACGATCAGCACCCCCGCCGCCAGTGAGGTCAGGTAGAAGCTGGCGAAGCTCGCGTCTTCTTTCAGCGTGGTAAAACGGCTCACCAACCCTGACAACAGGGCCACGGCGAGCCCGGCGATCAATCCGCCAAAGCCCATGGCGGGCAACGACAGGCCCGCAAACAGAAAGCCCACCGCAGCGCCCGGCAAGACGGCGTGGCTCATGGCATCGCCCACCAGGCTCATGCGTCGCAGCATCAGCAGCACGCCTACCGGGCCCGAGCCGATGCCCAGGGCCAGGCACGCGACCAGCGCGCGGCGCATGAAGCCGAAGTCAACGAAGGGCTGGATCATCAGTGTGTAGAGGGTCACAGCGTGTCCTCCTCGCCGGCTTCGCACGCTTGTGCGTCCGGGCTCCAGTGCTCGGCCATGTTCTTGGCGCGGCGCAGGTTGTCAGGGTGGAGGATGTCGGCGGTGTTGCCCCAGGCAATGGTTTCCCGGGCCAGCAGCAAGGTGCTGGGAAAGTGCTGGCGCACCTGTTCGATGTCGTGCAGCACCGCGATAACCGTGCGGCCTTGCCCGTGCCAGCTGCTGATCAGCTTGAGCAGGTCACGGGTGGTGCGGGCGTCGATGGCAGTGAACGGTTCGTCCAGCAGGATCACCGAGGCGTCTTGCAGCAACAGGCGGGCGAACAATACGCGCTGGAATTGCCCGGATGACAACGAACTGATACTGCGCTCCTCAAATCCTTCCAGACCCACTGCCAGCAAGGCTTCCCGCGCCTGTTCTGCGTGTTTGCGGGTGGCGCCACGAAAGGCGCCGATGCCGCGCCAGGCGCCCATCATCACGGTGTCGGCGACGCTCAACGGAAAGCTGCGATCGATCTCGGCGGCCTGCGGCAAATAGCCAATGTGTCGCGTCGCCAGATTGCCGCGATCCACCCGGCCCACGGCCGGTTTCAAGGTGCCGGCGATGGCTTTGATCAGGGTCGATTTTCCCGCGCCATTGGGGCCGACGATCGCCGTCAGGCTGCCTGCAGCGAAACGCCCGCTGACGTGATGCACCGCCGGGCGGCGCTCGTAGGTGACGGTGAGGTCATGCAGATCGATCGCCGCGCTCATGGAATCGCCACCGCCCACGCAATGCCGATCCACAACAGCGCGAGCAAAACCAGTGAAACCAGCACCCGCTTGCCTGCGGACTGAGCGAGGGCGGAGGTCGCGATATTCGGAGAAAGTCGGGGAGCGGGTTTCACGTAAAAGATGCCTGAAATGTTTTGTTATAGTATTACATCACTATTTTCGAGCCAGAGGAAAGGGCTATTTTTCGCCGGTTCAGGATTGCGACAGTTTGACGACGAGGGGCATCTCGGCGTTTTCCTGCGACGGCAAACCCTGTAATTTCCGGGCCTTGCCTCTTCTTCTCAGGATCGCTCCCATGTCCGCCACTCATCGTCGCCCGGTGCCGCTCGCCAAATGCTATCGCCTGCTCAACCACGGCCCGACCGTGCTGGTCAGCGCCGCCCACAACGGCCAGCGCAACATCATGGCCGCCGCCTGGGCGATGCCGCTGGATTTCCAGCCGCCGAAAGTCACCGTGGTCCTCGACAAATCCGTATGGACGCGCCAACTACTCGAAGGCTCGGGCACCTTCGTGATCAACGTGCCTACCGTCAGCCAGCTCGACATCGTCGAAACAGTCGGCTCGACCTCGGGGCGGGAAATCTCCCAAGAACCCGAACAGGACAAGTTCAAGGTGTACGGCCTTGAAACCTTCACGGGTGGCATCGTCGAAGCGCCCTTGCTGGAAGGCTGCGCCGCGTGGCTTGAATGCCGCCTGATGCCCGAGCCGCACAACCAGAATCAGTACGATTTGTTTATCGGCGAAGTCGTCGCCGCCTGGGGTGACGAGCGCGTGTTCTCCGACGGCCACTGGCATTTCGACGGCCACGATCAGCTGCGCACACTGCACCATGTGGCGGGTGGGCATTTTCTGGTCATCGGCGATGAGGTGGTGGGTAAGGTTTTGGAGCGCTAGCTGCAGGTTATCTTCCTGTAGCAGCACGGCCTGTCGGCGGTGGCGTTCTTGAAACCGCCACCGCCGGCAAGCCGTGCTGCTACAAAGGAAATGTCACGGCATTCAAGCTTACTGCTGAACCGCGCTAAACCCTTCGAACGCCGTCTGCTGCTGGATCGCAGTGACGATGTTCTTGCGCGTGGCCGGTTGCTCGTTGCCGTCGTTGTCAACGAACACGTCGCTTTGCAGCTCAGCCTCATCGCCTTCACCGACGAAGATGAAGCCCAGAAACTCGAACGCTTCGCGGTCGGCGTTGGCTTTGGAGCGCGGGGTGCGCAGGGGAAGGGTGACGCTGGCGCCGTCCTTGCTGATGACGAACACTTCGGCTTCTTTCTTGACCCGCGCAGCCTTGCTCTTGCCGCCGCTCGGGTTGCTGACGGCCTGATGCGTCTGATTCAGGACTTTGAGCGCCAGGCTATAGACCAGTTCCTGGAAGCTTGGGTCGTCTTTGTAGCTGGACAGAATCCGGCTGATCGGGAATTTCGTGCTCAGGTCTTCCAGAGCGGCCATGTCGGCAGCTTCGGCGTCTTTAAGTTGCTTGAGCTGACCCATCAATTCGTAGGCCTGATCGCGCAGTTCACGAATCTGATCGCTTTCCTTGGCGCTCTGGAAGGCATCGAGGACCATCTCGCTGATGGTTTTTGCCTGAGGCACGTGCTGTGAAAGATTGATGGCGTCTTCGTAAGCCTGCTTCGCGGAGGGGGCAGGCGCTGCTACGTCGGTGTGAGAATCAGACATTGAACATCCATTGCTTCATTTGAACGGGGGAGTCGCGGAAACCGCGGCGCGGTTGGCGCGGGCGGGGTAAATATTTAACCCCCCCAGCACCCCCCGCAGCGCCACCCAGACCGGCACCGATGGTGCTGCCAGTGCTGCCGCCCAGCTTGTTGCCGATGACCGAGCCGGCTGCGCCGCCCAAGCCGCCGCCCAAGGCTGCGCGGGTCTTGTGGCCTTTCTTGGCGGAAACTGCGCCACCTGCGGCGCCTGCCAGGCCTGCGCCGACGACCGCGCCATTGCTGCCGCCCATCTGCTGGCCGACAACGTTACCCAGCGCGCCGCCCAAACCGCCACCCAGGGCCGCGTTGGTGCCGCCGCCCGCCATCGCGCCTTGAGAAACCAGAAGACCCAGAACCAGTGCAGGAAGTGTGAATCGCATGAAATCGACCTCGAAAAGGGGACAGCGCTATGGAGAGTGATGTCGTGGATGTGCAGGGTATATTAGCGCCCGGGCGTCCCTCAAATCGATAAACTGGAACGCCAGAAACAACAAAGCCCGCACAAGGCGGGCTTTGTTGAGGTACTTGGTGGCTACACAGGGACTTGAACCCCGGACCCCAGCATTATGAATGCTATGCTCTAACCAACTGAGCTATGTAGCCAAGTGGCGCGCATTATTCGCTGAGATGGGGGATGTGTCAAGCGTCTCTTTGAAAAATTTATGCGTGTGATCAATCGGTTAGGGTTTTGCTCCTGATTCATGCCACATAAAAGCCGGGGTCGTCACCCCGGTGACAGTTTTTCTGCGCGCGCTGAGTGGTTTTGCCCCACTTTTGTGCATTTTGCGCGCACCAAATTCGGCCGAGTGCCCACTTAGATGGCTTGGTGCTATCGGTCCGTTTCTTGCTTCTGCCTGTCGTATATCGCTCACTCGGATGAGCACGTCAATTGAGAACCGCAGCAGTCCTCGACACAGCGGACGGGCGGTTGTCGTTTTTGAAACAAAGACATGGCATTTTGCCGGTATGAATGTGAGGCAACATCTGTCGTGGCCACAAGCCGCGCCAGCGGGTTGTCCGTGAGGAGTTGTCGGTATGCAAAGTCTTTTGTCGCCAGGAATCCGTCTGCTTGGACGCTTTGGGTTTGCCCGCAAGTTTCAGGTGCTTTTCTTTCTGTTCATTCTGCCGCTGGCCGGCAGCCTGTGGATGATCGGACAGGATTATCGCGCCAGGCTTGCGGTCATTTCCGACGAGCAATCCGGCGTCCGGCAGTTGCTTGCGCTGGACACGCTGGACGCTCAACTGACCTCGCAACGCAACCTGGCAGCACGCTGGAAGGCTGCCGATATCCTTCACGATCCAACCCCGGCCGCGAAAGCCGCCATGGCGGCACTGGATGCTGCCAACCCGCTTCTGAATCAGACGCTGACCAAGCTCGGCGATGAGCTGAAAGCGCGCAATGCCACGCCGGATACCCTCGCACGTTTCCAGACCTTGCAGG